>JAJQAJ010000070.1 GCA_021203865.1 Clostridia bacterium | reverse complement strand
AGATTGAGCCGAACAACGCGGGCATCGAGGCGGAGCCGGATACAAAACCGTCCGGGAAACGCACAATGCTTTGCAGGGTCATACGAGGTTAATTCATTCATTTCCCGATTCGACCGTATCAGGGCGTCTCAAAAATTTTTCAAAGTTGGTCTGACAATTTTGTCCTCAAATTTTCGGTTCGGCCGGGGTTTTTCTCGGACTCGGCGTCCGTTTCGGAAGAATAATCCTTCATCTGATGTCTTCTGACGCGGAAATTTTAGAACTTTCATGTGTGAGAGACCGGGATTTCGACAAAATCAGCGGATTTCCGGCGCCTTGAGCCGGGACAAAATTGTCCTTGAATCCGTTTGCTGTTATGTCATATATTTGTCATGGAAAGCGGCGGTGCTACGGGTCCTCCGGAACCCATGTCCGGGACGCATATGGCGGCCTCGGTGAGGCCCGCGGCGAGATGATGATGAAAAGCTAAAACACTTGGCGAAGGAAACATTAGAAAAAGAGAGCTGGTTCGCTCTCTGTATGTGCGTCAAGGCATGTGGCGTGGCAACGGCTTGGGGGGCCGTGGATAACCGCCCTTTATCCGAATCTCGGATGAGAGTTCATCACATTTCCAACTCACCTTATCTTTTCCAGATATTCTTCGGCCAGTGCCGCTGCTTCATCGTAACTTAGGCGTTTGTAACGAAAACTTTGTTCACTTAGCGATTCTTCGTAAGTAATATCGTCGTAAGCGTCCGTAAGTTTCGTTTTCAATGTCGTGCCGGCTATGATTTCCTTGAGCTCGTCAAGCTCAAATTGCGGATTCGGCGCGAGGATTTTATCGATTGATATGCCGAAGAAGTCTGCGAGTCTTATGACCACGGGCATGCTGGGCTCCACGCCCTGTTTCAACCTCGTCAAAGTGGGCTCACTCACGCCGCTAACCTCGCTCACTTTTTTATACGGTAGATGGCAAAGGGCCATGAGGTAGTTGAAGTTCCTTGTGAAGTTTTCCGAGATTTCCGTGTCTTCGTTTATTATGACGTATTTCCCTTCCTTGCAGGATTTTCTAATGATGCCCATGAATTCCTCGCAAAGCTCATCATACACAATTTTCTCTGTGGCTCCAACCCCATACTTCTTTATTTCAGATAGCACTGCGTCTCTGCATGCGCCGATGTCCATGTGTCCCAGGCGGTTTATGAACTTTATCTGCATGTCCATGACTTCTTTTACGTGATATGCGATGTAGGCTCCGCAGAGACGGTCCACGGTGGTGCAGTACATGTCAGCGAGCCTTTTCGCGGTCTTGAGGAAGGGAGAGACATAGTCCGAAATCAGGTCGTACGATTTCATCGTGGACTCCGGAATCCCGCACATGGCGGTTATGTCCTCGAATCTGATGCCAAAGATGCTTCCCCTGCACGCACCAAGGTTTACAGTGAGCCGCCCCTCTTTGTTCATGTGTGGTAGTGTATGTTTCATGATATCCCCGAATATGACGTCAATCGGATTTCTGCCGCAGTTTTATAGTCTATTTTTGTCTGCAAGTTCTTTTAAATCTTATCTTTTTACCAATTTATATTTAAAATAATTCCATTGGGCGGCTTTTTATGTTGACAACTCAAAACCGCGAACATATAATGACTGTAAAGTAGGTCTACGTATGAAATAATACGTCAAAAATTTTGGCACGTCAAGTCATATGTGAACTGAAATATCAGGCGATTTGTGGTTTGTTTGTCGACGTGTGGCCTCATTGGTCCGCGATCCGTCAAAATTTGCAAATTGAATATTTAAACGTGGAGGCCCATACCGGAAATGAAGGCACAAGTAATAATATCTCTTGTAAAAAGTCCGTACCCGGGATTCACGTCCTAACATTTTAAATAGCGTTGGTTAAGGCAGTGTGAAGTTTTATGTCATCCCGAAGTCGGGGATTATGAGGCTTTAAACTCTCTTAGCAAATGCCAACGACTTATATACCGATAAACTGGGAATGTTTTTATGGTCTCCACGCTCATTCAATGAATGAGTTTGGAGACCTTTTGTTTACGCGAACGCGTCTGCATGAATACCCTTAGCACAACAATATTTTACAACAGGGACAAGGAGGTCACAATGAAAAAAGACAGGACGGAAATAATAAAGAACAAACTGAAAGACATGAAGGTCTACGGCTGGATATTTGACGATCTGAAACTTTCCGGCAATGAAGCTTTTGTCTACGCCGCGCTCTACGCGACGAAATCGATGAGGATCAAAGTATCGGAGTCGGATGTCATCTTCAATCATCTGAGAATTTGTGAAAGCACGTTCTACAAACTTAGAGACAAACTCGACACGAAGAAAGGCCTTATAGACGTGACGGGGGACGGCAAGGAGAAATATTATTGCGTGGTCGATCCGACAAACATCCCGACAGTCAAAAAAGCCGTGGCGGCTGAAAGTGCCGTGAAAGTCGAGCGGGAAGGCTCCGTGACGGAAGATGATTCATCTAAGGCTTTGTCAATGGAAAAAATCACCAGGGTCACATCTGACCCTAAAAACGAAACCAACGTCTCATCACAGCTCGGTCTTTTCGGGAGCGGGTATGATAATGTCATCCGCCCGTGTAATGAAACGGGAAACATGAACGAAACTGTCGAAGCCAACATTTTTACACAGCAGGTTCCCGAAGTGGCGACATTACCGCGACAGGAAGAGGCCAGAGAGAATCGAACCGGACAGGTGACCAAAGAGAAATTTTGTGAGACATTCCAGGTGACCTATGACGGGACGGAAGACACGGAGGGAGTTGACTGGGATCGTCTTTATCGGAAATTTGAGGAGAGCAAAAAGCTGCGCGGGTTTTTCAAAGGTCAAAGTCTCAAAGTCATACTCGGCAAACTGCAACGCATCTACGACAGCCACATGAGCGATGAGGAAGTCAAAAAGGAACATAAAAAGACTGTCTCACAAAACCCGCCGCACGGCGAAACATAGGGCAAGGAACATGTGGGGGATAAATCGCCGCGGACAGAAATTCCGATTTTTACAAAACGAGGTGTAGCCGCGGGACCGATTTTTGTGAAACTCCGTTCTGTCGGGTCACTCGCCGAGGCCACTAATTTTACAAAGCGTGGTGGCTGAAAATTTGTCGGAATAAAAGGCTCGGGAAAAATCTTCGGATAAAAGAAGTTCTATTTTTTAGAATATGGTACTAAGCTCCGAGTCTGATTTTGAGACAAAAAATCCCAATCCCGCGAGTGCCGAAAGGAAACAAATTCTACGGAGAGCGGCGACTAAAACACCTGCCGGCACCGAGGTGCCGATGAAGATGCCGCGGATAAAGAGTTCTACTTTTTACAATTCATGAAAAACACCTTTTTTTGTAAATTTCGGAACATAGGTGAAATCTTGGATTACATGGCGAGGCACGTGATTGCCGCGGCAATCACAGGCCTCGCTAGGGGAAGTCCCTTCCCCTAGAACCCCATTGATAAAACAAAATCATTCAACCTAAAAGGAGGAAGAAGATGAAAAAGGACATTTACAGAGCGAGGCCTTATGAATACAGGTTTTGCGTGAGCGAAGAGGAAAAGAAGGTCATAGACAAAAACATCGAGCTTAGCGGACTGACGAAAAGGGAATACCTTTGCGTGAAGGCCATGGACAAGTCGGCGCACTCCGGAAACACAAAAGTCATCGTGGTGGAGCAGGCTCCTCAGATAAGGCGCGACCTTATAAAGATAGGCACGAACATGAACCAGGGCGCCAAGGCTCTTAACGAAATAAAGCTCATATACAGAAATGCCTTCGCGAACAATGAGAACATGTGGGAAGTCGTGCTTTTCCAAATGGAGCATATTGATGACGCGATAGAGCTGCTTTTAGACAGCAGGGAAAAATGCTGCGCGGCCGTAAAGGTAATCACGGATCTCGGAGGTAAAAGATAATGCCGCTTTTCAAAATGATGGCCAGCAAGTCTCCACCGAGGAACGGAATACACTACGTCACGAGAAAGGACAAAGCCATCCGCGTAGGGAACCTCAACATGTTCGGAAAGACGGAGGATGAGTTCGTGGAAGAATTCCAGGCGAACGTCGAGTTCTTTCATAAAGAGCAGCGCGAGGACTCGAGAACATACTATCACTGCATCCTCTCTCCGGACCCAAAGGACGGCATCACGCCAGACAACATGCTGGATTTCGCCGGAGATGTGGCGGAAGAGTTTTTCCCCGAAAGTCAGTGCGTCATAGGCGTCCACAGAGACAACGGCAACGTCCACGCTCACATCATAGTCAACGCCACGAACATCCAAAGCGGCAACAAACTCCAGGTGAACAAATACCTTTATAGTGTCATGAAGGAGAAGGTCAACGTGATGGGAGAAAAATACGGTCTCACGCCCATTGACTTTCATAAGAAACCCGATGTCAAAATCTCCAGCGCCGAAAGGCAGCACATCAGCAAATACGGCACGAGCCGGTTCATGGCGATAAGAGACGCGATAGAAAAGGCGATGAAAGAGGCCGTCGACGAAAATGATTTTATCCATGAGGTGGAAAAAAAGAACATTCAGATCACGAGAGCGGGAAAGGATTACAGCTTCCTAGGTCCCGGCGCCGCGAAGGCGGTGAGAGGCGGGACGCTCGGCGCCCTTTACACAAGGGATTACGTGACCGGGTACATTGAGAACCGGATGAACAATCTCTATGACGAGGACTATCTTCGCAAAGAAGCCATACAGGACAAGTTTGAGGAAGATTTCAAAGACGGCAGTCTTCACTTCGGGGCGGGCTACGACGAGCTCTACGAAGAGTACAAAAATATAGTCGCGGAGTATCCTTCTCAGCCCGGATACGTTCCCGGGTGTCTCACTGAAAAGGGTGCGTCCGAATCCGCGCGGCGGGATAGACACGCGTCCGAAGTCTACATAATTTATCTGGAAGAAAGGCTCAACTATTCAACTCGCCTTATGCGTGACCGCTTTGAGCTGCGTTTCCAAAAAGAAACGCCGTCCGGTGAAGATCCGCTTGCCGCTAAAAAATCTGAGGAAGACATCTTTGGAAATGATCTTCCCGGGGGTGCGGCTGAAGCCATGGACGGGAGGAAGAACGCACCTTCGCAAGAATCGGGAAAGGAAGAGAGTCTTGAGGACATCTTGGCGTATCTTTCCGCGCCGAAGGAAAACCCCAAGCCCGAACCCGAACCGGCACATAAGCCGAAACCCAAATACGACGACTATGATGACAAGTTTCTGAGCAAATGATTTCGTCTTCAAATGAGGTTTTATCCCGCGCCGCGAGGTTTCAAAAATGAGACGTGCGCTCCCGGAATATGTTTAAAAAGGTTAAAAAAAACCGTGCCTAATACCCGGCCGGTGTGTTGCTAAATTTGAGAAAACATTGTAAAATTAGAGTGCTGGCTTGAGTTTTCAATCCAAATACCTCAAAGGAGGGGCATGACAAATAAGGAATTAAATTTCTTACAAAATTGTCTTCAATACTTGCCGGATGAAGACATGAAAGACCAGGCCCTTCTTATCATACTCAACGCGGCGGCGGACGGGGTGAAGCTGAAGAGCCTCCAAAATCAGTCTAAGGGAATTCTGGCAAACAAAACGGGAAATTTAACTGGCGGTAAGATACAATTCACCATGAAGGAGATTTTTGAAATGCCTGAAAACGTGAAAAGGCTTTTTATAATCAACGAACGTGCTGTAAATTATCGCATCGTAAGAGGGATGTACCAGATTCGATACCACAGGGACGGATACAACATAGACGTCGCGTCCAAGGACCTGGCGGTGGTGAAAAAGAAGTTCCTCGACGCGCTGGCAAAAGGGGCCACCCCTTTACCCAAGAAGAGCAAGTATCCGCTTTTCAGAGAATTTGCTCAAAAATGGCTGGACTACAAAAAACCGACGATAAAGGAAAAAACTCTTCACAACTACACCATGATTGTCGATCGGGATATCAACCCTTCAATCGGGGACATGAGGATCGATGAGATCAAGAGGGAGGACTTGCAGAATCTTCTCAACAAAATGGTTGAGAACGGGAAGCAAGGCAGCGCTCAGCTCTGTAAAACCATGTTGGGTTCCATGTTCGATTTGGCCGTGGAAGACTATGACATCAAAAATCCGACTGCAAAAGTCGTTCTCCCGCACTACGAAGAAAAGAGAGGCTCCGCGCTCACAAAAGATGAGGAAAGAAATCTTTTGAAGTACTGCAGGGAAAACCCCAAAAAGAAGAACCTGATGTCGGCGATTATTATCCTTCTCTACACGGGGATGAGAGTGGGTGAGTTTAAAACCATGACACATGACGACAAATTCATCTATTGCATCTCGGAAAAGACCAGGAAGGGCTATTTGGACGTCAAAAGGAAGATTCCAATCTCTCCGATGCTCAAAAAAGTTATCGACATGGTTGATTTTGATGCCAAAGAGCTCAAAGAACCCGCGATAGCTTATGCGTTCAAGGTGATTTTGCCGAATCACCACGTGCACGAACTTCGGTACACGTTCATAACGCGGGCGAAAGAGTGCGGGATAAACCCGGAAGTCGTCATGCTCATGGATGGTCACAAGCAAGATCACGATGTTCTGACTTCCAGAATCGACAGAGGTTACACCGATTATTCCGATGAATATCTGCTCAAAGAAATGCAGAAATTCGACTACGAATTATAGTGTTTTGTGATGAACTAACAAAAAATGAAAGTATTGTTCAAAAACAAGAAATTTGCCGAAAAAAATGTTAATTTGGTGCTCAAAACAGGTTCCAGAATTTATCAAAAAGGCATGTTTTAAGGAAAAAGCTGTGAATAATTAACATTTCGGCAGAATCGTTTTTAAGTAAAAACCGCAATCGTATAGTCCAAAAAAAAGAAATCAGTCGGTTTTCGGCGTCGAAAACAGCGAAATGCGAAAAAACTGATAACTTAACAAAAAATATTGTGAACTACTAACATTCTTAGGTTAGAAAGTAAAATTTTAAAAATTTCCAGGAGGAAGGAAAATGGCTAAAAAGTAC
>JAJQAJ010000062.1 GCA_021203865.1 Clostridia bacterium | reverse complement strand
ATGCGCGGGGCAGCCCTAAATCACGCACGGTTAATTTTAACCTTAAAGGTAGATGTCGCCGTTGATGTCCCTGATTTTGGACAGAGTGACTTTGAAACCGTCCTCAAATTCGAGCGTGTCTTCGTAGACGTCCATCTTTTTAAGAACGCCGTCGTGGCTAAGGTACGCGCCGCCCTCTTTTTTCCTGTCGGCTTCAAAGTAGGACACGCATATTTTCGGAGGCTCCGTCGCGGAGAGCGCCACGAAGATTTTTCGGTTTATCTCCTCTATTTTGTCCTCGAGAACCTCTGTTTCCTCGTCCGTCAGCCTTCCCGTTTCATTTATCGCGTCGCTGTGGCCCACGAGCGCGGCGAAGGGAGCGAACTGCGCGGCCCTGTCGCGACCTGTCATGTGCCTGTGTGTGCCGGACACCTGGTGCGGAAGGTTTATGATGTCATCGTAGTTTTCAACGCTCATTTTCTGTGTCCGCCTATCTGTTCGTTTCTCTCCATTTTTGTCGCGCCTTCCTCCAGATCGGACCCCTTTATGATGGCGTTTTTGCCGTATTTTTGCTGTATTTTCACGGTGGCCTCCTGGAGCCTCTTTTCTCTTTCGAGGGCGTCGTTTTCACGGTCAATTTCTTCCGACTGACTTTCAGTGTCGGAAAAAAGGTTCAGCTGAACGGATGTGTCCGGACCTTTCGCGGCGTTTTCCGGGGTAAGGCTCGCGCATGTCACGTTGAGCCTTCGTATGAGAAGCTTTTTGTTCGTCACCCTGTCGTAGAGCTCTTCCGCCGCGTCGCAGATGACGCGAGTTGAGGACGTGGGGAATTTCAGACTCTTCGTGCCGTGCGCGTGCTTCGGGGTTTTCCTGCCGTATGCGTCGCGCGTGCTCTCTCCCTCATAGTTTTCGTCCGCCTCATATCCCACCGTCAGAACCACTTTGTCGCAAAGAAGGCGTTTTTCGGTGAGGTCGAGAGTGAGGTTTTCCGCCATCTCCCTAACTATGAGCCGGGCCTTCTCAAAGGTGTAGGGAGCGGTCAGAACCTGCCCGGAGCTTAAAGACTTGGTTTCGGGCCTGTACGCCTTTATGTCGGCCAGGGTGCAGCTTTCGTATCCCCAGGCGTGGTCTATTAAAAGTTCGGCGTTCACCCCGAACATTTTGTAAAGAAGGTCCTCATTGTAATATTCCGTGACCTTCCCGAGCGAGCATCTCGCTATGTCGCCCATTGTCTTTATCGCTACGGAGTCGAGCTTCGCGGCATATCCTTTTCCCACACGCCAGAAATCGGTGATGGGGGTGTGGCTCCAGAGCTTTTTACGGTATGTCATCTCGTCGAGCGCGGCGACTCTCACGCCGTCTTCGTCGGGCTGGGCGTGCTTTGCGAGTATGTCAAGCGCCACCTTGCAAAGATACAGGTTCGTGCCTATGCCAGCCGTCGCGATTATCCCCGTGGAGATCATGATGTCCTTGACAATCGTTCTCGCGATTTTTTCGGCGGACATGTCGTAGTGTTTGAGATACGGCGTTGCGTCTATGAAGACCTCGTCAATGGAGTAGACGTGGATGTCGTCCGGGGCTATGTATTTGAGATAGATTTTATAGATGTCAGTGCTGTATTTTATGTAGAACGCCATCCTCGGCTTCGCGACGATGTAGGACGCCGAAAGAACGGGATTTTCGGCGAGCATCTCGGAGTCAAAACTTTCCCCGATGAGCTTTTGTCCCGGTGCGGCTTTGCGCCTTTTTTCGTTTATCTCCCTAACCTTCTGTATCACTTCAAAAAGCCTCGCCCTTCCCGGAACCCCCATGGCCTTCATGGAAAGTGACGCCGCGAGACAGATGGTTTTTTCCGTGCGGCTTTCGTCCGCCACGACGAGGTTGGTGGTGGCGGGGTCCATATTTCGTTCCACGCACTCCACGGACGCGTAGAACGATTTGAGATCTATCGCTATGTATGTCCTTTCGGGTTCCACTTTTATGGCCTCCTTTGACACACGTGATTATAACACGGGCCCGGAGAATTGTAAATTGCCGCACGGCACTCTTTGGGTAAGAAAAAAGACCGGACGGAGCCGGCCTTGCGCGGGTAGGATTCATCCTGTCAGACGCGTACCCTTTTCCGTGACGCATGTATGTTCTTTCTTTTTTTTTGTCGTTGTAGTTTATCCCCACGGGGATGACGTCGCCGTGGTATCCCGAAAGAGCGTCATGGCATTCGCTGTCGGGGACATTTATGGCGCCTTCCGCGCTCTTATTGACTTTTAATTTTGTCACCATGAAAATACGCGTGGTCTTTTGTGTTCATGGGGATATATCCGGTGTCCGCGAACCGGTCCCCCGCGGGAGGTCCCCAAAGACATTGTAAAGCTCCTAGGCCGCGGGATATGAAAATCCCATCGCACATTTTAAGGAAAGCTCTCTGTTGTACCCGATTGCGTGCGGCCTTGTCATGTGTGTTCTTTTGACCGTCTTCGCGACGGCCTCATTGTCTCTTTTCAGCGTGGCGTCCAAAATGGCATGGGAAGGAGGCCGACGTAAAAAATCAAAAACGCTGTGCCGGTATTGACCCGGAAAAATGAGGCGGTATACTTGAATGGGTGGACGACGAACAGAATTCGCATGCTTTCGCTTCTCATAACCATAAATTTTACGTAAAAGAAATTTAAGGCATTTTTTTTCGGGGCGGTTTATAATCATATCAGTCTTCCGAAAGAGGAAATATATCCATGAAAATAACGGACATTCTTCAAAGCAAACCGGCGACGCTCTCTTTTGAGGTGTTTCCCCCGAAAACCGACATGAAGTACGAAGAGGTCATGGGTGCCGTCGCTAAAATCGCCACCCTGAAGCCTGATTTCATGAGTGTCACGTACGGCGCTATGGGAAACGGCGCGAGAAAATACACTCTTGCCGTCGCGAAAGAAGTTATGTCACTCGGTGTCACGCCGCTCGCGCATCTCACGTGCATAGACTCCGACAAGGAGGACGTTGAGACGAAGATAGAGGCTTTTCGCGAAATGGGGATTGAAAACGTCCTGGCCCTTAGGGGCGACATACCGCCCGACCACGAAGGGTTCAGAGACTACCGGTACGCGAGCGAACTTGTGGAGGAACTTTCGAGGGACGGACATTTCTGTGTTGGCGGGGCGTGTTATCCCGAAGGTCATCCCGATTCGCCGACACTTTTTTCCGACATAGACAACCTCAAAAAGAAAGTAGATGCGGGTTGCTCGTTTCTGACGACTCAGATGTTTTTCGACAACGACATATTTTACAGCTTCCTTTCAAAGTGCAGGGACAGTCACATATACGTCCCCATAATCGCGGGGATTATGCCCGTCACGAACGGATCCCAGGTGAAACGGTCCGTCGCGCTCTCCGGCGGCATTCTTCCCAGCAAGTTCAGAAGGATAATAGACAGGTTCGGAAGTGACCCTGTGGCCATGAGACAGGCGGGGATAGCGTACGCCACCGACCAGATAATAGACCTCTATGCGAACGGTATTAAGGCCGTGCACGTCTATTCCATGAACAAGCCCGACGTCGCGGAAGCGATAAGGTCAAATCTTTCCGGAATAATCTGAAGCTTTATGCTTTTCGCGGGATTAAAAAACTTTCGCGCTGAAGGAAAAATTTGCCTTTCAAAAAAGGTTTCCCGTATCTCATGTCGTATTAGTATGTAGACGGTATATCGGCCGCCCGGGTGTGTCACCCGGGCGGTTTGTCTAACACAAAGCCGGAAATGCTTTTGGACGCCATGCCCAAGAGCGTCGCCGGGGAAAACACATGAACGGGAGGAAGGACAGGTATGATAAGATCTCCAACTTTAGCGTCGATTCGCTGACTCATTAATAAATCAAACGAATGCTAAAAATTAGCATATGTCGATGCCCGGGCGGCGTGTGGCCGCGGCAATCTGACAATTTTTGACCGTGATGGTTGACCCCCCATAAACATTGCTCGGGGGTCATTTTTTTTATCCGTGAACCGTGGATTCATGAAACACAGGACATGGAAAACATATGCGAGAACCAAAGATGAGTGTTGTTCACATCTGTTTTGGCATAGGCCGGGACTTTTGATTGTCAATGTTTTCGTGCTTCGGAAAGCAAGTTTCTTTCAAAAAGAGGTTTCCCGCCTTTTTTGTCGTATCAGTATGTAGACGGTATATCGGCCGCCCGGGTAAAAATGTCACCCGGGCGGTTTGTCTGTGTGCCGCGGGGAGCGATTATCGCCTTCGCACCGAATACCACGCCGTCACAAAAAAACATATGAACGGAGACGGACGCATAATGAAAAGACCGATACCTTCCGATTTCGGACTGACGGAAGAAAACCTCAATGAAGTTGAAAGACAGCTGATGGATTACCGCGACGCGTGTGAGACAGAGAGGCGCGAACTGCAAAGGAAACGACAAAGAAGAAGGGCGCGTGCCGGCCTCGTATTTGTTTATATAGGATTGGCTTTCGTTTTAATAGCGCTCGTCTTACAAATAACATACACTTCGTGTGATACGCCGTCCTCTTTTGGGTGGTTTTTTTCATCTTACACGATTGGGTTTGTCTGCTTCGTTGTGGGTTTCGTTTTTATTTTTATCCGGGTGGAAAGTAAGACGATAAAAACGGACAAGGCCGTTTACGTCGACCAAAAGCTTGAAGTTCCTTATGAGAGGTACAAGGGGGCTTTGAGTTCTTATGAGAAGAACTCGGTTTCCGTGTTCAAAGGGGTGTGGACAAAGCTTGGCAGGCCGAGCGCCGTGGATGCGCTGGGGCAGATGTTTGAGGCCGAGAACTTCTCGGTGACATCTTTGGGTGACGGAGTGGCCGACATCTTTATTGTGAAAGACAAGATCCTGACCGCCGTGAAGTATCAGAACAACCCTTTGGCCGCGCATTCCGTTGATGTCGAAAATTTCATAATCGCGATGAGAAACCGTGGCGGCATTTCAAATCTCCTATATGTGTGCCCCGTCGACATTGAAACACCTATCCCGGATGATGGCCACTTCGCGAAAGAGAGAGGGATGGGCATTGAAATATGGATCATCGACGATGTCTACGGGCACGCCCTCAAAAGCGGGTTCTATGACGAAGAAAAAGAGGAACTCAGAATACGGCCGGCGAGCATCCCCGACAAGGCACCCGAAGCCTCGGTATCGGAAGGTGACCCCGGGGAAGTGACCCTTGAATGATTTATTGCCCCGCGGCAAAAGCTGCGGGGCTTTAATATACGCGTGTACGGCGGTGATTTCGGGGTGAGGGAGAGACCGGCCCTTCAAACATTCAGACTGCGTGGCGCGGGGTCAGAGGCTATCTTTGTTCGTTTCACCCTCTTTGTCAATCACTCTTTGGGATTTCCCGAAGGACCGAATAAAGTCGGCGAAAGGTCCTTGCCTTGGGAGTAAGGGAGTTGTAATCAATACAACTTTGATGCGGCAGGACTTGAACGGCTTCGCTGTTTTATTGTGCCGCAGTGAAAGTTCAGTCAGTGAAAAATAATCGAGAAATGACCGGGGATGATGGATTGTGATATTGTTATTCCGAGATTACGGGGTGGTATCATGAATGTGTGCAAAGAGTGCGGCAGGGAATTTGTCGGAAATTACTGTCTAGGGTGTGGGGCTAATTTACGTCATCTCGCATATGCAGAAATTGCGGTGAGGAGGTCTAAGAAAACTTTTGCACGAGGTGTGGAAACCGGTACACGGAGGATGACGAATCGTTGCAGGAGGATTTGGGCGGTGTGGTTTTGCCAAAATGTGACAGGAAAATCGGAGTTTCCATACCGAAGGAAAACGAAAACCGTGACAACCTCGGGTTTTGCTTCAAACCCAAAAATGAGGGATATGTTTTGACCGGGCTGAGCGGCTGTGCGGCCGAGGGCATAATCATTCCGGCAAAGCTCAACGGTAAACCAGTCCTGGAAATAGACGGGAATGCGTTTTACGGATCTCCCGTCTGCCGCGTCACCATTTAGGAAGGCGTTTCCAAAATAGGAGAATTCTCGTTCGGCTTATGCGCTTCTCTCACGACGCTGATCATCCCGTCCTCCGTAAGGACGATATACGGGTTCGCGTTTTGGAAGTGTGACGGGTTGAAGGACATATATTATCGGGGAAAAGCTTCGGAATGGAATGAAATAGTCTTGGGGGAGAGTAATCATCCCTTCACATCGGCATTGAGGGATTACTATTGCGAAACGCAGTCTGTTTTCAATGATGGATGTGGTTGCTGGCACTATATGGGTGGAGAAATTGTTGTATGGACCAAATAAAATCTGAATGACGCGTCAATTTCATGGTGAGTGCCGGGGATTTTCCATGCGACAGCGTGTATGTGTACCCGTCTTTTTAGGCGCCTCAGAAAAATTCGTAATAGGATACGTAGATGGGATTTGTGTGAGGCGGGGTGAGAAAAGATGCATTACGCCTGATATATGAAACCTAATTTGACTTTTTGCGTCAGGCTCCTGTCTCCATTCAAATGTACTTCTTTCAGTGAACTATGTTTCTTTGGCGTTCCTGTGGTAATAGCAGTGAGCGTTTTTTTTATTTGATGGGGGTGTTTCTCAATCGCCCGATAAAAAGCTATTCCGTAGATTGAATTTTTCCCAGACGCGTGTTAAGCAGAGGATGACTTCAAAATGTGTGTTTTCGACTTAGAATACGAACTGCGTTTTATAAACAGGGCAAAATCCCCACGGGCCACAGTTGATTTTGCGGTATTGCGTTTTTTTGCAGTGCGTTGTATAATTTAACATGGAATTTGGAGAAAACATCATGAGTAAATATTTAAATCCCGGAAACGGAGCGTTTCAGATATCACTTAATTCAGAAATATATGTGGACAAATCTGGGCTCATAGAATTCATAAATCGCAGTCTATCGACTGAACAGCGATTTATATGCGTGTCCAGGCCCAGAAGATTTGGAAAGTCCATGACTGCTAATATGCTCACGGCATATTATTGCCGCGGGTGTGATTCTCACGCACAGTTTGACGGATTGGAAATTTCAAAAA
>JAJQAJ010000074.1 GCA_021203865.1 Clostridia bacterium | reverse complement strand
TACCCCTCGTAGGGACTTTCACCCATAAGGGACATGACATGCCCGTCATACAAAACACGGCCGGATGTCTTTCCGGCCGCAGTGCGCGAAAATTCAATTCAAACCCCGTCAAATCTTTTCCTCATAAAGTTCCATAAGCTCGCAAAAAACAGGGTCGGACTCACGCCTTATGTTCAATGAGGCGACACCGTCAAAATACGTTCTCGACGGGTTTATCTGCACAATCTCGGCGTCTCTTTTCTTGTAGCCCCAGTACATGTGGGTGTAACACCCCGTCGCGCCTATTATGATGACAAGGTCGGCTCCGGAAATCCAGCCTTGCGCTTTTCTTAGGTCGGAGTCCAAAAGCCCCGCGTGGCTGTATATATTATAAGGAAGGAGATATTTCCCGCATTTGGGACATGTGGGCATGACGCCGCCGCTCCAGATGTCATAGCCCCGCGTCACGGACGCGCAGCCCGTGCAGACGTTTATCTGGAAACTGCCCTGTATTTCGGCGACGTTCTTGGACCCCGCCATGGTGTGCATGCAATCGACGTTCGTCGTGATTATACCATGGACTTTCCCCATCTGTTCTAATCTCGCGAGCGCTCTGTGCGCGTTCGTCGGACCGTGCTCAAACATGGATTTCAGAAAGGAATTGTAAAAGAAGGGATACATCTGAGAGGGGTCACCCGAGCGCACGGACCCCACGCCCGACCGCGAAGGCGAGTGCATCCCCGAATAGGTGACGCCGCCCGCCGCGATTGATATTCCCGCGCCGGTGATGACGACGGTGCGACCGCTCCGCTCCATCGCGGCATAAAGCTTTTCAATTTCGTCTCCCTTCATCTTCATGCGCCGCCTCCTTTTTTCCCAAAAAGTTCACTGAACTTTTTGAAATTGTAGTCATCTCCGTCTTTGCAGAGAATGGCAAATTCGACACTTTCAAAGACGCCGTTCAAAGGTCCCGTCAAAGCCTCGTAAAACGCGCGGGAAACAAGCGCGGCGTCGTTTCCGAACGCACCGCAGCCGAACGCGCCGAGAATGAGATGCCCAAAGCCCAATCCCGCAGCGCACCTCAGCATGCCTTCGACGCGCCCGAAAAGCATTTTCTCATACTCTTCCCGCTTTTTTCCCTCAAACCCCAAACGCACCATCGGCGCCGAGCAGGACATAACAGATATTTCATAGGGGGCTCGCAAAAGAGCGTCACCCTCTCCGCGGATGACCGCGACCTGCGGCGAAATTATGACGGCGTCCGTAGCAAGCCTTGACGTCTGCGCCTTTCCGAGCTCATAGTATCCGGCCGCGGCCTCGCTTTGCAGAGAGCAAAGAAGCGAACTTTTTCTGCAAAGGCTCTCCTCCTGCCCGTTCGCGCCGTCAGATGCCGCGCCTCCCGGCCGGGACGAGGATGCGAGATTCAAAACGAGACATCTTTTCCCTTCCGCCGCGCGCTTTTTCGCGAGCGAAAGAGAGTCTAAGTTCAAACAGTCAAACGTGGTTTCATGGGCGGGGATAAAAGTTTCGCCTTTCAAAGCCTCAATCTCTTCCGGCAAAAAGACGCGGGCGCGGGCGAGGTCCGAAAATCCTTCAAGGTTCACGGCCGCGCCTTCCGCTTCATAAAAGCCCAGACGGAAAATTTCTCGCGTCTCACCAAGAAGGGAGATGTTCCTCTCTTTTTCCGCCTCTTTCGCACGCTTCTTTTTCTCTGCCTCCTCCGGGGAGAGGCCTTCATATTCCTTTTTTTGCATCTCCCGCATGAGACGCTCAATCTCCTCGGGAGAGAGGTTTTCCAAATCCGGCATGCAGACTCCTCACAGATTTTCAAGGACGAAGTCAAGGACCTTTGCCGCGTCCTCCCTGATGTTCATGTCCGCCACAGCGTCAAACTTGGTGGAGCCCGGGTTTATCTGAACTAACACGGCTTTGGGATTTACCCTCGTCATGTAGTTTTCGCTCAGAAAACCCGTCGTGCCTATTATGACTATGAGGTCGGCGTCGGACAGCATGTCGGCGGCCTTTTCCATGCGCGCCGAAAATTCGGCGTCGTGCGAGGCAGAGGTCCTGCAAAAATTAGCCGGCATGAGTGGCGCTCCGCACCCGGGGCAACGGGGAGCTTTGCCCCCGCCCCAAACTTTGTAGTCATAAACGCGCATTCCGCACGAAACACAGATGTTGTCGTCAAAACCGCCCTGTATCTCCACGACGGAAGCTGAGCCCGCCGCCTGATGGAGGCAGTCCATGTTGTTCGTGATTATCCCGTGAAGGCGTCCTTTTTTTTCAAGTTCACGAAGCTGCGTGTGGACCTTAGAAGGTCCTTTCCCGAAGGTAGCGTCCAAAAACGCCTCATTCACAACCTCGTAAAACTTATCAGGATTGGCCTTTACGTATTCCGGGGAAAGAATGCCCATCATGCTCTGGCGGTCAACCATTTTTTTGAGCCTTCCCACCCCGTAGAGATAGGATATGCCCGCGCCCGTGATGGCCACGGTCTTTTTGGAGCTTTTCACAAGCTCCAGAAATTTATCGAGTTTCTCCGCCATTTCGCGCTCCTTTTTCCGCATGCCGGCGCTTTATTTCGAGAGCCATTCGTTTATGGCGGCCTCATCGGTCTTTTTTGAGAACCTCTGGCCTTCATGGATCTTCGCGCCTTCGCAGACCGTCGAAAGAACGCCCGCCGCGTCGCCCATGGCGCTCGCGCCGCTCGTGCAGAAGGGATAGATGTCCTTGCCCTCAAAGCCCTGCTGCTTCATGAAGGAAACGACCAGTCTCGGACACTTGCCGTACCAGATGGGGAATCCTAAGATTATCCTCTCGTATGAGGAAAGGTCTCCCGCCTTAGTCGTGACGGTAGGCAGCTCCTCAGCCTTGTACTCCTTGCTTGCGATTCTGAGGGCCTTGAAATAGCCGCCGTAAATTTTGTCACCCTTTATTTCAAGGATGTCGTCCGCGCCGACGATGCCTTTGATCTTCTCGGCGAGTTTCGCGGTGTGTCCGCCGCGTGAGAAATAAACAACAAGAGTCTTCATGTCTTCACTCCTTATATGATGTGATTTTTTTCTATTTCTTCCACAAGTTCAAAAAGGACTCCGTCCGCGCCCTTGCGGAAATTTAAATCCGCGGAAAAATCGAATGCCGTCCTTCCGGGGTTTATCTGAACAATTTTGGCATTTTTGTTTCTGTACGGCCAGTAAGCGTTGCTGTACGGACCTTTTGTGCCGATTAAGATTATGAGTTCAGCCTTTGAAATCGCCTCCCGGGCCTGCTGAACCTTTTCAAAGTTGAGGCCTATGTGGCTGTAAAAAGGAAATGCCCATATTCCGCCGCCACACGCCTCACATCTCGGCGCCGCGCCGTGCGCCCAGATGTCGTAACTGTCGCGGTGTCTTCCGCAGTCAACGCACCTGTTCACCTGGAGGCTGCCCTGGATTTCATAGACATTTTTGTTTCCCGCGATGGTGTGCAGGCAGTCGATGTTGGTCGTGATTATCCCGTCGAGCTTTCCCATCTCCTCCATCCGGGCGAGCATCCTGTGCGCGGGTGAAGGCCCCACGGAAAACATGGAGTGCAAAAACGCCTTGTCAAGACACTCATAATACCTTTCCGGTTCATTTCTCGCGACGTCCTCGGACCCCAGCGCCATGAGGTCGCGCATCGCGGAAGGCGAGCTGTCGTCAGAGCTGAGCCCTCCCGCGGAAAAGGAGATTCCCGCCCCCGTGACAGCCACCGAAAAAGAGCTTCCCATGGCAAAATCAACAAATTTTTCCATCTGTCTGTCCATCATCACTCCTTCCCCGCACCGCCGACGAAGAAATCTCCCGTAAGGACGGCCGCGAGCTCGCCGCAAAATTCATAAGTCGCTTCCCTGTCAGCAGCCATGAGATATTTTTCCGTCAGAATCTGGCTAAGAAACATCTTAAAATATTCTTTGAGCGCGCCGCAAAGATCCATGTCACAGGTCTGCCCGTATTCAGCGCCGACGATGCCCGACACCATGCAGTCAAACTGCCGGATGACGAAGGGACAGTACAGGTCTTTGAAATATCCTTTCTTTCTGCCGCTTTCATGGAAGGAGGAGAACCTCTCCCTCATCGAAATCCTGGACGACATGCATGACTCATATGCGTCCGGAAGTTTTCTTTTGAGATCGGACATGAACTTCGTCCCCGACATCGCGGCGAAAATCACTGACTTGTAGTAAAAATCTTTGACGTCATTCAGGACGCCGTCAAAACTTTCCGCGTCCCCGAAAACCGCCGAATCTAAGCGCTCCGTCATGGTAGCCACCATGCCACGCACGATGTCTTCCTTGCTTTTGAAATAGTGATAGAGCGTCGCCTTGCTTATCCCGGTCTCTGCGGAAAGCTCGTCGACGGAGACGCCGTCAAGACCGCAGCGAGCGTAGCTCGCGTACACTTTCTTCGCTATGTTTTTCAGTCTTTCATCGCTTATGGACTTCGGCATGTCACGAAAATCCTTCTCACTCCCCGAAGGATTGGGCGTTTGAACTGTTTTTAGAAAATTAGTTCAAAACCATTTTAGCATGGCACCATGGTTTTCGCAATACCGTTTCACGACATCCATGGCGGCGGAACGTGAAAATTGTGTCAAAAAAAGGGCCCCGCCAAGGACCCGCCCAAAAGACACACTTAGTTACCGGTATTTTTGCACGCGTGCTTTTTGTCGGGGTGCACGCCCGTCACCACGAACTTCGTCCATCTCGCGACATTCACCGCGTAATCGCCTATCTTTTCCAAGTGCTTCGCGGCCATGAGAAGCGTTAGCGCCTCGTCCGCTGTCGCCGAATCTTTTTTAATCATCGCGATGAGGTCGGCGTTTATGTTGATGAGAAGGTTGTCAAGCTCCGAGTCGGCGCCGGCAACGATGTCGGCCCCGCCTTCACTCTCATTGAGAAAGGACTCGACCGCCTCATGCACCATGGACACCGCGACCTCCCCCATGCGCTTTAACCTTTTGGGTTCGACGGAAAGCTCGCCCGCGGGATACTCGGCCACCATCTCTCCGAGGTCCGCGGCCTGGTCGCCTATGCGTTCAAGGTCGGTTATGACCTTGAGGGCGGTGGTAATCTTCGTGAGGTCCTTCGCCACGGGCTGCTGCTTCAAAAGAAGACGTATACTCATCTTCTCTATCGCGCTCTCAAACTCGTCGACCGTCCTGTCCGCTTCGGACACGGCGGCGCCCGCCTCTTTGTCCATCGTGTTGAGCGAAGCGACGGCGTCTCTTATCATCTTCTCTATCGTCTCACACATTTTGGATAGCCGCTCGTGAAGCGCGTTGAGCTCACTGTCATAAATGGGTCTCGCTGCCATTTTTTTCCTCCTTGTCAGCCGAATCTTCCGGTTATGTATTTCTCCGTTTCGGGATGCTTTGGCGAGGTGAAGATGTCATCGGTCTCTCCGAACTCCAGCATCTCCCCCAAAAGAAAGAACGCCGTGAAATCCGACACCCTCACCGCCTGCTGCATGTTGTGCGTCACCATGATTATCGTGACGTCGCCTTTTATCTCCTGGCAGAGCTCCTCTATTTTCCCCGTGGAAATTGGGTCAAGCGCGGACGTCGGCTCGTCCATGAGGAGAATCTGCGGTTCGACCGCGAGCGCCCTCGCTATGCACAGCCTCTGCTGCTGTCCTCCCGAAAGCGACAGAGCGGGTTTTTTGAGCTTGTCGGAGACCTCGTCCCACATCGCCGCGTTTTTGAGGGTCGTCTCAACTATGCCGTCCAGAACGCTCTTAGATCTTATCCCGAACGTCCTCGGCCCGTACGCTATGTTGTCGTATATCGACACGGGCAGCGGGTTCGGACGCTGGAAGACCATCCCGACATTCTTTCTTAGGCGTGCGACATCCGTGCCTTTTTCGTATATGTTCTCGTCCCCCACCTTTATTTCACCCGTGACTATGCAGCCCTCGACAAGGTCGTTCATGCGGTTTATGGATTTGATGAGGGTCGATTTTCCGCATCCGGACGGTCCTATCATCGCCGTGAGTTTTCTGAACGGAAACTCGATGTTGATGTTTTTGAGCGCGTGGAAATCTCCGTAATAGAGATTGACGTTTTTGACCGACACGGCCGTGTCACCGATGACAAACGGAGTGACGAGCTTGCCTTTCTTCTTTTCCGGCATCATCATTTCCTCCTCTTTTTGGTGCAGTGTTCTATGACGGCTATTATGATGTTGAGTATGACGACGAGGATGAGAACAACCGCCGCGGTGGCGTAGGCTTCATTGAAGTAGCGCCCCTCCGACATGAAAAGATATATCATGACGGAAAGTGACGCGCACTGTGAGCCGTACCCCGTGGGCATTACGTTCCCGGACGAGCCGGCCGTGAATATCAGCGCCGCGCTCTCGCTCAAAATCCTGCCTATCGACAAAATTATGGCCGTGATTATCCCCGTCATCGCCTGCGGCAAAACCACCCGGAATATCGTTCTCACCTTCCCGGCACCGAGAGCGTAGCTTGCCTCCCTCACGCTGTCGGGAACATCCAGAAGGGCCTGCTCCGTGCTTCGAATGATTGTCGGAAGCACCATGAGCGCGAGTGTTATGCCTCCCGCCCAGAGCGAATAGCCGAGCCCACAGATGTCAACGAGGAAGACGTACCCGAATATTCCGAATATTATGGACGGTATCCCCGCGAGCGTGTCTATGAACACCCTTATCGTCTTTACTACCCTACTGCCTTTTTTGCTGTATTCCGTGAAGTATATCGCGGCGGCTATCCCCAGCGGCACGGCTATGACGAGTGCGAAAGCTATGAGCATCAGGGTCGACACAAGCGCCGCGGATATGCTGGGTGATTTGTAGCTGTACGAGCCGAAAAGGAACTGCAAGGATATGTTCGGAAGCCCCTTTACGAGCACCCACACCACGAGGTACACGAGGATGAACGCGACAATGGCGGCGAAAATCCACGATATGACGTGCATGGCCATGGAAGAGCCGCCTTTTTTGGCGTATGAACGGGAATACTCCTCACCGTCTTCGGAATTCACCCCGTCATATGCGGCCTCCACGCCCTCTTCACGGCACATTGCCGTGGCAGGAGCGGCCGCCCTCACCGCCCCGGCGCCTCCCAAGACCGCGAACTCATAAGCCATGCCGGCGTCCGGCACACCCGCGGCGGGGTCTTCTTCCTCTGTTTTGAGCCTTTTCTTTCTCTTTCTGTAAAACACGCCTCCGAGCGGCCTTCCCCCGTCACTTTTGTCACGCTGTGACAAAAGCAGCGCGACGTTCAGAATGAGCACCAAGACCAAAAGGACGAACGCGTCCGCAATCAAAGCGGACCTATGGAGCGTGTCCGCGGAGCCGTAGCCCCAGTTTTTGACTATGTTCGAAGTCAGAGTGCCGAAAGAGCTGAACCATCCCGGGTATCCCGAGCCGTTCCCCACTATCATCTGAACCGCCATCGTCTCACCGATGGCCCTGCCGCATCCGAGGATCAGGGCGGAAACCAATCCCTTTCTCGCAGCCGGGAACATCGTGCGCCAAACGGCCTGGTGTTTTGTTGCGCCGAGCGCTATCGCGCCTTCATAATATTCGTCGGGGAGAGACTGCAGGCTGTTGCGGAAAAGCGAGGTTATCGTCGGCAGTATCATGATTGAAAGTATTATCGCCGCGGGCAGAAGCCCGGTTCCCGTGCCGCTCTGGTTGAAAACCGTGACGAGGGCCGGCATGACGACTTCATAAGCGAAGAGGCCGAACACTATCGACGGAATCCCGGCGAGAATGTTTATCAGAAAGGAAAAGACCGATTTGAAATTCACGCGGGACAAAATCTTCGCGCACTTTACGGCGAACCTGTTTTTAGTTTTGAGCCTGTCGGGATTTATCCTCTCCGGGCAGTAATAAACTATCCAGACGGCGACAAACACCCCGAGAATTCCCCCTATGAGAAGGGACGTGAACGTCAGCGCGAGAGTGCCGACAATGAGAACGCCGACGCCGTAGGAATCGGCGCTCGCCAGCCATTCGGTCCCGAAAAGAAACTTGAAAAAGCCTATCTCGCTGAACGCGGGGATGCTGCCGTAGAGAACGTAACCTATTATGGCGATGACGACTATAACCGAAAAAAGCGCCAGGACAAAGAAGATTACACGTGCCACATTTTCCTTGTTTAATTTACTTTCTGTCTTTCGCGCTGCCACGGTCATACACTCCCGGCGGAAACGTATCCCATCGTGTCTCCCCTGCCGTTTCTCTGTATGAGAGAGATGACGTTGCCGGTGTCGGCCTGTTCGTCAACCTTTGACGCGTACGAAGTCTCTATGCCCATGAGCTCGTCAAAGGCCGACCTCGTGCCGCTGCCGCTGTCTCTTCCTATCGCAGCGACAATCGTGTCCTGTATGGGCGTGAGGCTTACATAAAGCTCCCTCACCTCCTCAGTCGTGACGCTTTCCACGACGCAGTTTTCATTGACGATGAGAGCTATCCCGTCGGTGCAAAGGTTAAAGCATTCAAGATCGGGATAAGCCGTCTTATCAAGCTCCTTTGAAATCATCCCAAAGTCGACTATCCCGCTTTCCGCGTCGGAAATTCCCTGGCCGCTTCCTCCAGCCTGCACCGTTATCGACACCCCGGGATATTTTATCATGTACTCCTCGGTCAAAACCATCATGAGCGGATACACCGAGGTCGAGCCGCTAAGAGAAAAGCTTCCTTCAAAGACGCCGCCCGTCTCGTCAAACTCGTCTCCATCACCCGATATGACGTAGCCCTCGCCTTTTATTATGCCATAGGCCACATCGGACGAAAGCCATGAAAGGAAAGTTTCCGCCGCGCCGCCAAGGCCGGCGCCGCTTTGATAGACCAAATTAAAAGGGCGTTGCAATGCGTACTCGCCGGACTCAATGTTCTCGGTGGTGCATTCAACGCCATTCAAAGACAAAACTTTTATTTCCCCGTTTTTGCCGCATGCCGGCAACATAAAAAGGGAAAACAAAGCCACTGCAATCAAGGTAACAACTGAAAAGCTTATCAGTTTTATTCGGTTTTTCATATTCCTCCAAATTTTCTTAACCGGAACTCCGATGTTTCCGGTTGTTTTCCGCATCCGCCGTGCGAAAAACCGCTACTTTTGTAACACCTGTAATCTACATTTTCATTATATCACACAATCTTCAAATTCTGTCAACTCATTTTTTTTAAAAATTCTTCCGAAAAAAATTTCCCCGCGAAAAATCGCGCTCCGAAGTCCCATGCACCTTGATGATATTAATTTTAGCCGTAATTTTTTCCCCGGGGCTTTGACGAAGCAAGCATTCCGGACGAAAAAAAGGCCGCGTTTTGCAAAACCGCTTCCGCAGCGCCAATCAAAAAAAGACGGGCCGAAGCCCGCCTGACATTTTGGTATTAATTTTAACCGTATTTTCCCGTCCCGGAATCATCAAAACATTTCATACGCGCTCAGATAGTGCCGAGCCCGTTTGAGTAGAGCTCGATGTTGAGGTCGTATATGTCGTAGTTGCCCTTTTTTATGAACTTCGTCACCGTCCTGTCAAACTCTATCGCGGGAGAAAGAGAGTAGCCCGCCCTCAAAAGAAAGTCTATGGTCTCGTCCAGGGAAAGTTTCAGGGCGAAGGCAAAAGCTATCACCGTCTTTTTCGCGGGCTGATAATTTATGTCGCCTCTTATCTTTGAAAAAAGCCTTCTGTCTATGTTCGCCTTTTTGTAACACTCCATCTCGGTCATGCCTTTTTCTTCTATGAGGCGGAAGAGCATGTTTGAGAACGTCTCCTCCATGGCGTCGGGAGTTTCAACGAGTTTACGAGCCAATTCCATGTAAGGACGATTGAGGACCGACTCAATCTTAAAAAAACTAGTCAGCCTTGACTCCTCATACATTGCCTTCTCAGCTTCCGAATTTAGGCTCGAATCAAAAAAAGAGTCCGGCTCCATGCGACCAGCGGGCTGAAAGCTTTTCTTTTTCATGACACGAGGCGGCCTGATTAACGCCTCGGGCTTTGGGGGAGGAGCGAAAATGCCTTTATTGCCGCACGTCAGAAGACAGACGGAAATATCACCCTCAAAATTGTCGTAGACCGCGTTATGCGCCTCCGTAACGGCGCCGTAGACCATGGGCACCCCAAGCTTTGCCACCTCGTCGTCGGTGAGGCTTAAAGCGATGTCCCTAAAATCCAGATCAACCGAGGATATTATGGCTTCCTGAAATTCAGCGCAAAGTTCCTCCTTTGTGACCGCACCAAAAAGAGCGACGAAAACGCATATATTCCCGTCCGGGACAGTCTCGGTTTTCACCCTTTCGCCCGCATCTTCCGTAAGCACCAGCTTTATCCTGGCGAATTTTTCCTGTTCCATGAAGTCGCATATTTCAACAGCCATAAATATCCCCCGGCGCCCGCGGCGCCCCGATTTTATTCTTCGTCTTCGTCATTCACTAGGTTGACGAAAGCCTTCTCGAATTCGACACCCCTGTCGACATCCTTTCTGCAGTACATCATCACGTTGTCCATGCATTTATACGCACTCGCGATGCCCCTCGGGCCATTGGAGTACCTCGCGGCCCTGTCCGCCCTTATGCCGATACTCGTCGCCGAGGCTATGGCGTCTATCCCCGCGCCTAGGAATATGAACTCCCAGCCGAACTCCTCCTGCTGCCTCGTTATGAGCTCGCGCACATCTTGGAAGGAATATCTCCGGCTGGCGTTTTCCAGTCCGTCCGTCGTAATGAAGAAGATGGTCTTTTCGGGCCTGTCCTCTTCCCTCGCGTATCTGTGCACCATCTGGATGTGGCGTACGGCGTCGCCCACGGCATCCAGAAGCGCCGTGCAGCCGCGGACGTAGTACTGCCTGGGGCCTATGGACTCCGTTTTTCTGATGTCGACCCTGTCCATAAGGACCTCCGACACGTCGTCGAAAAGTATGGTCGAGACGAACGCCTCGCCCTCCACCGTCTTCTGCTTTTCCAGAAGAGAATTGAAGCCGCCTATGGTGTCTCTCTCCTTCCCTCCCATGGAACCGCTCCTGTCAAGGATGAAAACAATCTCTGTCAGTCCTTTTTTCATTGCGAAAAACTCCTTTAAAAAAATTTCCCAAAACTTACGTTTTGTAGCATCATTATAGGAGTTTTTCCCGGCGGCATGGTCGCTTTTGAAGCGACATTTTTTTTGATTGCCGGAGCATCCAAAAGGGCGAGTCCAAAGGCCCGCCCCGCGTTTCAGTTTTTATGAATTCACGCGTTTTCTATCGTGGCGAGTGCCTTTTTCGCGTCCGGGTCGCCTTTCTGGGCCGCGCGGCGAAGATACTGCGTCGCCGTCGCCATGTCTCTCGTGACGCCCAGGCCGTTCGCGTAGCACATGCCCATGAAATAGAGCGCCTTGACGTACCCACCGTCAGCCGCGCGCTTGAACCACATCGCCGCCTTGTCGTAATTGAGGTCGGTGCCTATGCCCATGTAATAGCAGTATCCGAGATTGCACTGCGCGGGCGCATATTTCTGTTTCGCCGCCTGCTCCCAAAGCGAAAAACATTTGTCGAAGTCCTTCGCCACGCCTTCGCCGTTGTAATAGATGTTGGCGAGAGCACACTGGGCGCTCGAAAGTCCCGCTTCCGCGGCGCGCGCGTAGAGTTTCGCGGCCGTCACGGGGTCTTTTTTGACACCTATGCCCTGCTCATAGCAGACGGCGAGATTGTTTATCGCCGTAACCTGGCCCTGAGACGCCGCTTTGCTGAAATACCGCACGGCTTCGGCGTAGTTCCTTTCAACCTTTTTGCCCCTGCAGTGCAGCACGCCCATGTGGGTCTGCGCGTCGGCGTTGCCCTCTTTCGCCGCTTTTTCCCAAGACTCGGTGTCCATGGCGACGAGTTTTCCCTCGACCTTTTGAGGTTTCGCGGCGAGCGTCTCGGTTTGCTTTTCTATCGGCGTGTTAATGTCTATTTTCTTTCCGGAAACTATGGAGATTTGCCCGCTCTCCTTCTTTTCGACCTTGCCGGACGCGGAGGGCTCCTCCTCCGTGAAGCCGTAACCTTTTCCCGCCGCTATCTGGAAGAGCCACTCTATGTAGCGGGGCACGGTCCAGACAGGCGCTTCGCCCTGGTCTTTTTCCGCCTCTCTCTCGGCTATGACGGCTTCCAGCTCGGTCATGTTCTTCGCGGCATTCCCGCTCCCCTTTTCGGCGGCCTTTTTATACCACTCCAGTGCGGTCTTCTCATTTTTGTCCAGCCCGTAACCGTGTTCATAGCACACGCCGAGGTTGTTCTGAGCTTCCGCATAGCCAGCGGCGGCGGCCCTTTTGTACCACTCGACGGCCTTCGTGAAGTCCTGTTCTATACCGCTTCCCGTGTGATAACACCAGCCAAGACGGAACTGGCTCAGCACGTCACCCGCGGTCGCGTCCTGTATCAATCTGTCCATGTCAACGTTTGCCATATATGAACTCCTCTGACTAAGTTACCCGCATTATACACAAAACGGGAGTCAAGGTCAATATCATTTGACCGAAATATCGCCCTCATCCCCGGGTGCGGCAAAAGGGCACCCCAAAAGGATGCCCCGCCGATTTTTTTGAGATGGGTTTACTCCATGGCGGCGTCCGCGCCGACAGCCTTCAGATCAGCGACAAGCTTTTCAGCGTCAGCTTTGGGAACTGCCTCTTTAACGACGCCGAGCTTCTCGACGGCCTGCTTTGCCTCAACAAGGCCGAGGCCGGTGGCGGCCCTGACAACCTTTATGACGTCGATCTTCTTCTCGCCGATGGCTTTGAGAACAACGTTGAACTCAGTCTTCTCTTCCTGAGCTTCCGCGGGAGCTGCTGCTGCCGCGGGAGCAGCTGCCACAGCCACGGGTGCGGCCGCGGATACGCCGAACTCCTCTTCAAGAGCCTTCACGAGCTCGTTGAGCTCCAAAACCGTCATGCCTTTGATCTCGTCTATGAATTTCTTAACGTCAGCCATTATAAAATTCCTCCAAATTTTTTATGTGATTGATGTTGCAGCGTTTTTCTGGGACGCCTCCCGTTCCGGGCCATAGCCCATGTCGCCAAAGGCGACGGCAATTTAAGCTTCCGCTTTGCTCTTCGCGATCCCGTCCAGGACGCGAACGATGCCGGACATAAGGTTGTTGAGAACACCCGCGAAGTTTGAAATGGGTGCCTGCATGGAGCCGAGCATCTTCGCGACGAGCTCCTCTTTGGAAGGCATTGTCGCGAGCGTCGCGACGCCCTTTTCATCGACGTATCCGTCATCGACGAAGGCACTCTTCACGATGACCTTGTCGGCGTACGTCTTCGCTGCCTGAGCCATCATCTTCGCTGCCCCGGTCTCGTCCGTGCCGAAAGCGAACGCGGTGGGTCCCACGAGGTCTTTGTCAAACTCGGTGTGACCCATGTCGTTGAACGCCTTGCGCACAAGATTGTTTTTGTAAACCTTGTACTCGCATCCGGACTCTTTGCACTTGTTTCTAAGTTCGGACACTTCGAGGACGGTCAACTTCGTGTACTCGACAAGAACAACCGATTTAGAAGCTTTAATTTTGTTCGTTATCTCTTCTACAATGCCTTTTTTGGCCTCGAAATTAGCAGACAAAATTGTCACCTCCGAAAAATATTGCTTTAAAACAAAAATTCCTCATACCGAAGAGGGCACGGGGAACTTTGAAATTTCCGTATCACGCCGCCACCTGGACAAGATATTGAGCCAAACTTAGGCACTTGCCGTCTTCGGTAAACGAAATTCAATTCACAAAACTGATTATAATGCGCATGGGAGGCGCAAGTCAAACAAAATCAGTTGTTTCTCTGATAATTGACCTTTACCCCGGGTCCCATCGTCGACGCGATGCTGACGCCCTTTATGTACATGCCCTTCGCTGCCGCGGGTTTCGCCTTGATGATGGCGTCCATGAGGGCGTTGATGTTCTCGGCGAGCTTTTCCGCTCCGAACGATTTTTTGCCGACGGGGCAGTGGATGACGGCTGTTTTGTCGAGACGGTACTCGACTTTTCCGGCTTTAACCTCTTTGACGGCCTTGGCAACGTCTGTCGTGACGGTTCCCGATTTGGGATTGGGCATGAGACCTTTGGGTCCCAGAAGACGGCCTATCCGTCCCACGACGCCCATCATGTCGGGGGTGGTTATCATGACGTCAAAATCAAACCAGTTCTCCGTCTGAATCTTCTGTATCATCTCTTCCGCGCCGACAAAATCCGCTCCCGCCGCCGTGGCGGCGTCAGCCCTGTCACCTTTCGCGACGACGAGCACTTTGTTGTCCTTGCCGGTGCCGTTGGGAAGCACGAGCACTCCGCGGACCTGCTGGTCGGCCTGACGGGGGTCGACACCGAGATGCACGTGTATCTCTATGGTCTCGTCGAACTTCGCCTTCGCGTTTTTGAGGCAGATGTCAATCGCCTCCTGCAGGGAATAAGCCTTTAAATGATCGTAGCTCTTGCGGCTGTCCGCGTAATTTTTTCCGACTTTCATCTTCCGGCCTCCTTATTTCCCAATCTCGACGTCGGAAGACGCCGCGGACTCTTCGACCATGACACCCATGGAACGGGCTGTGCCCTTGACCATGCTCATCGCGGACTCCATGGACGTGCAGTTGAGATCGGGCATTTTCGTCTTTGCTATCTCTTCCACCTGTTTTAAGGTGAGCGTTCCGACTTTGTCCCTATTGGGCTTCGCGCTGGCCGTCTCAATGCCGAGAGCCTGTTTTATGAGGATGGGCGTGGGCGGAGTCTTGAGAATGAACGAGAAGCTCCTGTCCTGATAGATGGTCACGATGCAGGGAATGATAAGCCCCGCCTTGTCCGCCGTCTTCGCGTTGAATTCCTTGGTGAAACCGGGTATGTTTATACCGTGAGGACCAAGCGTGGAGCCTACGGGGGGTGCGGGGGTTGCCTTTCCTGCGGGAAGCTGAAGCTTTACGACCGCAGTGATTTTCTTTGCCATTTGAAGTTTCCTCCCGAGTGGTTTTAACAGCGCGCATTGAAAGATTTACGCGTCTCCCACTCTGTATGTAGCGCCTTGCGGCGTCGTTTTTTGTTTCAGTCGGCCTTTTTGGTTATCTGTCCGAGCTCGACCTCCACCTCGGTGGGATTGCCGAACATGGTGATGTTCACCTTGACCTTCTGCGCCGAAATGTTGAGTTCGGTGATGACGCCGTCGAATCCTTCAAGAGGACCCGCCTCAATGCTCACCAAATCTCCCACGGCGTAATTTGTGTCAACGGGAAGGGGTTCAAGATGCCACCTTCTTATCTCCGTTTCGTTCATGGGCTTCGCCCTGCCCTGGGGTCCGACGAAACCGGTGATACCCCTCGTGTTCGTTATGAGGTACCACAATTCGTTGGAATACAGCATCTTTATGAACACATAGCATGGAAGCGTCTTCTTCTCAACAATCTTCTTCTTGCCGTTCCTCTCTTCTATCGTCTTCTCCATGGGGATTTTGACATCGAAAATCTGGTCGCTCAAATTGTTGTTTTCAATCATCCGGAAGAGATTGTCCCTCACCATCGTTTCATATCCGGTGTAGGTATGCAGAATGTACCAGCACGGTTCCTGACGTTCGTTATCCATCCGTCCTCTCCCGCGAAAATTACAGGTTTCCGCTCCAGCCGACTCCGCTGATTAGGTTTAAAAGTCCCTGGAGCACATAATTTACCACCGTGACGGCCACAAGGAAGACGAGGACGAGCACGAGCACGACCACGACGTTCTTTACGACCTTGGGGAAAGAGGGCCACGTGACTCTCCGAAGTTCCGAGAAAGTCTCCCTGAGCCTTTTGCCCATTCTGACAAATATGTTGGGTTTCTTGGCGGCTGCCTTAGCTTTTGCCATGTCACATCACGCGGCTTTCTCGCCGCTCCTCCGTTTTTTAAACGGAAAGCAAATACCGGTTATTTGCTCTCCCTGTGCTCAGTGTGCTTTCTGCAAAACGGACAGTACTTCGTGAGCGTCATCCTGTCGGGGTTGTTGCGCTTATTTTTGTAGCTGTCGTAATTTCTGTGCTTGCACTCCGTGCACTCGAAGGTTATCTTCACTCTCGTTGACGCTTTCTTCATGATAGGCTCCGTTCACACTGTGTGTTAATGTAAATGTATATGTGTCTTTAAAGCCGCGGGGGCTTCATCTGGAAATTTTTCCGTTGCAAAAAAATGGCACCTCATCAAAGTGCTTATTGAGTATAGCACCCGGATTTGAAGCGTGTCAACAGAAAATCAAACTCAAAATCAAAGTGGGGTCGCTTTTTTGGTCACTAACGTTAAAAATTTTACAGCCGACATCGGCTTCATACCATAACAGCAGGTATAACCTAAAAAGCTATTGTTAACTACAAATATAAATTGCGCCGCGTTAGACCTTAATAAACTGCCAAAAAAAACTCCTTGCCGTCGGGAAATTAAAAGCTCCCCACGCCTTTGAAAAGATTGAAGTGTACCCGTCCATGTAGGTCTAGGATATTTTTCATCTTGTCCGAGCTCCGAAGAAGGCCTCCGCGGCAAACTCGTGATTGAAGTTTTTTTTCGATTCGGTTTATCGCGCTTGTGAGCTCCCCGCTCCTAAAAAATCCGTCAGGTTTACGAATTTCCCCCGTACCCGTAGTTTTTGAGCAAGTTCTGTATGTTTAAGGCAATGCACGCTCTCAAACTCTCTAAACGTAATGAAAGTCGCCTCTGCATGTGACACCTAATGAAGAGTCTTTTCCCCGACGAAGTGTTGAATCCCGGCGAATTCGTACCCGTGAGAACCAACTTCATTCCTACGGCCGCAAAGAAATCGAAAAGAACCTCGGCGCCCCTTATGAGGTCGTCCGTGAACGTCGTCTCATCAACGAAGACTTATCTAAACCCCATGTCCTTTAAACCCGACATGTCCGAGTCAACGTCAGCAAATATGACACCCTCCTTCACCCGTATAAAGCGGTCTTGAAAAAAGCGCCTTCGTTCGTGTCCGCGATTGCCTGATACCTCAGCGTAATCTTCCCCGTCCGTCTAAGTCCGTAAGGATGAACACCTTCCCGCTGACGTTTTTTTTGCGATAGACCGGCGCGGAAGGACGCAAAGCTTCGCCCCAATTTTCGCAATCCCCCTCCTGTCAGGTTCTTTATAAATGTCTCACCTCCGCGAGGTAGTTTACCCATGAGACAATAAAAGGCAGCCCACGAATGACACATGACAGGGTGTAAACGGGTATAGAACGCCTGTAAATTTCTGTGCAAACGGTAACTTTTTTGTTCTGTCAAGGGTGTCAGCACAAAAGGCGCGCTTTACGTTTTTTTTGTAGAGAGGTACTCCCTTATCTCGTCAAGAAATCTCCTTCCGTACTCGGCGAACATTCTTTCCGACGTTCCGCGAAGTGACAAAAACTCCTCCATGGAACCCGGAGGATAAGTCGAAAGGCCGACAAGCACGGCTTTGGACGCGACAACTCCCGCGGACACACCTTTTTCCTCCGCCATGGCCGCCCTCACAGTGATAAGTCGCGACAGAAGTTCGACGTCGGTAATCAAGGTCCCGTCGGATGTCGCTATGAGTGAAAACCTCTCCCCGTCTATTGTCCGAATTTCTTCCTTCGTGACACTCTGACGCTTCCTCGCCGCGGCAGCCGGTTTTTCGTCCGATGTGCCTTTCGAAGCCGCGGGGGGCTCCTTTTTCGGCGCGCGCGGAAAGTCCGCCTCCGCCGTTTTCCTCTCCCGGGAAGGCATTTCGTCGGGGTTTTCGTCCTTTCTTTCGCGCCAGCCCTTCGCCGCAGCCGCCTGCGCCGCCTCCTCACGGAAATATTCACCGGGGGACATGGTCACGTTGCAGCCAGTCCCGTCCTCCTTGTAGCCCGTACAGCCGAGAAAATAATCATTCGTGTCCTTTCTATTTTTGACTATGAGATATCCGTCACACTGCGTGCATTTCCTTATGGACAGTTTTCCGCCCGAAAGGTCGTTGGTTATGAAATTGCAAAGCTCAGGCTCGTTCGCGCACATCCAAAGCTTCAGCCCGTAATTGGGGTTGTACCTTATCTGCACGGGATACCCGCACACGGGACACCTGTTCATGGCAATTGGAGCGGGTCTTCCCGTCTTGTCCATCTTCCCCAGAACCTTAACGCCCTCATAGTCACGGACAAGCTCCAGGACGAATTCGGAAGGATGTGTTTCCGGCGCCATTATGAAGACGCGGTTTTTGGTCCTCGTCAGCGCGACATAAAAAAGCCTCCGCTCCTCCGCGTACTCGAAACCGTCATCTCTCGTCGTGACATACCGCATCACGGGGTCGTCCTCTATTTTTGAGGGAAAACCGCGCACCTCGTTGCTGCCGTTTATTATAATGACGTTGTCGTATCCCAGTCCCTTTGAACTATGTGCCGTGAGAAAGTCGAGGCTTACGGAAGGATAGGCGTTGCACGTTAGGCGTCTGTTCGCTTCATCCCATGTGAAACGGTTGGTGAACGTGAGATTAGTGACGTCAAAGTTGTATCTTCCTATTATAAGTATGGACGAGCGCTCCGGTATATTGTCCCTCTTGTTGGCCTTCTGGATATATTCTATGAGCTTTTCCACAAGCAGCGCGAAATGATAGAACTGCCCGCCTTTTCCCTTGAATTTTTTCCTGTCATGCTCCTCGCTGTACGTCTGAACGACGACGGGATTCGCGAGGTCTTTGACGGACACGAGCGTCTTCTTTTTCTGGCTGGGGTTTTTCTGCACGAAACTTCCCGCTATGTCTATGCCGCCCTGCGGGCCCCTGTACGTGTGGGTGAGTTGCAGCTCTTTGCCGTAGCCCATGATTTTGCAAAAATCGGTGAAAAGGGTTATATCGGAGCCGGAAAAAGCGAAAATCGACTGCCAGTCGTCACCCACAGCCACCACTTTTGCGCCGCAGGCGTCGGAAAGCTCCTTCGTAAGGTTGAACCTCTGCCTGGAGATGTCCTGGTACTCGTCGACTATGAGATATTTGAAGGTAAGTTTTTCCACGACGTCACTGTTTTCCCGGATTATCCTGGCCGATTCGTTTATCATGTCCTGGAAATCCATCCGGCCGCTCTCCCTGAGTTTTTTCTGGTACTCCAGATAGCAGTCCTCACAGATGTCGAAAAAGAGCCTGTCACGGACGTTTCCCGTCCTTCTGAACTCGTCAAACTTCTTTTCGTCGTAACCGAAGGTCTTGAAGTTGGAGATGAAGTCCCCGACGAGACCCACCATTTTGTAGACGTACCTGTTTTCTTCGTTTTCGACGAGCTTTCTGAAAACTTCCTCGCTATTCCTCTTCGTGAGAATGAATCCCTCCTTTTTGAGAAGAGACGCGAGATGATCGAGAGTGTCCCTCCCGTCTTTGTATTTGGAGAATGTGTATATGAGCCTCGTGCCGTGGCGCCTGTGAAATTCTATCTTGTCACGCATGGATTCTTTGTACTTTTGAAGCTCTTCCGTGGTGTACACGCTGTGCTCGCCGCTCTCAGATATGCCGAAATGTTCGAGATAGACGGTCTTTCCGCCCTGTCTCAAACAAAAATCGGGCGTGTACAGCTTTTTTGAACCGGGGAGCGCATATCTGTACGCCTCTTCATATGTGTAGTCCACGGAGTTGAGATAGAGGAAATTGGCTATCCTCACCTCCTCTTTTGAGCGGACCTGCTCGTCCATGATGGTCTCGCCCTTTTTTGTCTTTCTCTCTATCGCCTTGTCGTTGTACGCCGCAAGGTCGGCCTTGAGCGTCGTGAGAGGTTGCCTCGAGACGTGTCTCATGAAGACCTCCCTGTCGCCGCCATCATATGGGAGGTCGAGATACGAGCCGAAAAACAGTATGAGCTTGTCGACGAGCGCGGGATTTTTGAGGATGGTTTCCTTGAAATAATCCCTGACGACATAGTAGATGTAGGCGTCGGACGCCACATTTTTCGCTCCGTCGTCCTGTTTTCTCATGATTGCCATTCCCACCCTGTGAAAGGTGGATATGGGGCAGTCAATTCCGAGTCCCACGTTTATCCTCTCTTTGAGCTCGTCCACGGCCTTGTTCGTGAACGACACGACGAGAATGTCTCTGGGGTTTATTCCCTTTTTGTCGACAAGGTATTTGACCTTGGCTGACACGGCCGTCGTCTTCCCCGAGCCCGCGCCCGCGATGACGAGGGTGTAGTCCTCATCCGACAAAACGACCTCTCGTTGTTCGTCGTCGAGAGCGATGTTTTTGTCAATCCCGGCGAGGACGCTGTCAAGATACTCTCTGTCCTCCTCCATGTGCCGCGCGACGAACTCCCTGTTGTGCGCGGAAAAAATCTCGGATCCCTTTCCGGGATCCCTGATGTCGTCATATTCGGCCAGAAAATTTTCTATGCGTTCCGCGGGAAGACGGTTTTTTTTGCAGTATGCGTCGAGAGCGTCGAGTTTTTTGAGTTCATGAAAAGAGGCATACGTGGCCCCGTATTCCCCGATAAGAGCGGAATAATCGCTTCTCGCCATGTAGGAGTCACTTTTAAGAAGCTCTTCCACGGCTTCTGTGAACTTCACGGCCATGGCGTATTCCGGCGGCACCGTCCTTTCTTTTCTTCTGAAAAAGGCCCTTAAACCCATACTGTCCTCTCGCGATTATTTTAAAAAAAGTATACACCCGAGCCAGCCACAGGTCAACAGCTTTGCGGCCGGCCGGACGCGCACACGGACTGACGCTCTCCTTAAATTTACCGGCGAACATTCCTAACCCGCGGCACATGCGGCATAATGTATCTGCCTTCGTCGAAATGGCATTTGAGGCTTGATTTACCTCTTCCAGTGTGCTATACTCGTATCGTAATGGAACTTATGACTCTACAACATAGGAGACAAAACATGGGAGATTACCTGAATCCCGTAAACATCAAATTTAAAAATCATCTTAGGAACCCTTATTTTGTCGACAAAAGTGGACTTATCGGATTTCTCAACAATCAAATTGAAAATGATGACATAGGATATTTCTGCGTTACCCGTCCGAGAAGGTTCGGTAAATCATACATCGCCGACATGCTCACGGCATACTACAGCCGCGGGTGCAATTCGCATACGCTTTTTGACAGTCTCAAAATCGCGGAGGACGGCAGCTATAAAACACATCTCAACAAATATAATGTTATATATTTTGACGTGTCGCAGATTATCAAAAAGGATGTTGACGCGAAAACCGGACTCGTGAGATTGGAAAGAAAACTCATATACGAACTCAAAAAGAAGCACGGACTGATTTTTTTCCGAGAAGAGAAACTCATTCCAATGCTTGAGAAAATCCACAGAAAAACGCATAAGGGCTTCATCTTTGTAATTGACGAGTGGGACTGCCCGTTCAGAGAGAGAAAGAATGATTCGGAAAGTCAGGAGCTATATTTGCAGTTTTTAAAGGACCTTCTCAAGAACAGGGAGTATGTGTCTCTCGCGTACATGACCGGGATTCTGCCCATCAAAAAATACAGCACGGGGTCCGCGCTCAACATGTTTAGAGAATACACGATGCTCAGCCCCGGTCCCGTCAAGGAATTTATAGGATTTACGGAAAGGGAAGTAGCGAAACTTTGTGTAGACTCCAAACTCACGGAAAAAGACATCAAAGACTGGTACGACGGATACTATTTGGACGGACTCGACATATACAACCCCAATTCGGTTGTCAGTGCGCTGAGTGAAGAAAAATTAGATAGTTACTGGACGGGAACGGAGGCTTTTGAAGACCTTCTTTCCTACATCAAAGTGAACGTGGACGGGCTCCACGATGCGCTGCTCAGTATTTTCGCGAACGAAAAATTCGTCCTCGACGTGCGGACAACTTTCCCTAACGATTTCGTAAATCTGAAATATAAGGAAGACTACATCATCGCGCTCATCCATCTCGGATACCTCTCCTACGACTCCGTGCACAAGACGGTCACGATTCCCAACCACGAGGTGCGGATTCAGTTTGAGGACGCCGTGAGCAAGATGGGCCCATCAATCGTCGCCAGGTATTACGATTACACCAAGAAACTTCTCGACGCCACACTCTCCATGAACGCGAATGACGTCGCCATAATGCTTGGGAAGCTTTTTGCCGAGTTCACGAGAATGATAGGTTATACGGGAGAGAACGATTTCGGAAACTTCGTATATAATTCGTACATAGTCGCCGAGGACTACTACGACGTCGTGCGCGAAGCACCGACGAGATGGCTAAAAAGGGCGGACTTCCTTTTCTATCCGAACCTTTTGAAGGCGAGGGCGGGAAGGACATATCTTCCGGGGGTCATAATAGAGCTCAAAAACAACAAATCTGCGAAGGAAGCCGCTGACCAGATAGAAGAAAAAGGATACGACGACTACTTCGAGTACAGAGGCTATCACGGGGACGTAATACACGTGGGACTGGACTTCAAAAAGATGGAACCGGAGGAAAGGAAAGCCCTCGCGGCCAAAAAAACATCCTCGGAAGAAGGTGATGTATCCGTCGGTAACGACGCGGGCCTTGACACACAGTCGCAAATTGTGCATTTTTGTGAAATCAAAAGATACAGGATATAAAATTTCAGAGAAACATCGGGCGGGATGATGTGTCACGCTCATTTTTTCTTTTGCTTCTTAATATTTCCCGCTAAATGTCCGCATAAATTTCACCGGGCAGGTTAGAAAATATCCAGCCGAAATTTTGATGAACGCATAAAAAAAACCCGCCCTCCGGCGAGTCGCTTCTAATTTCCCGGACTATACGTTCGTGCCGTCCAGGTTGTTGAAATAGGGTGTGTCCAAAAACTCAGACATCGTCACTCCCAGTCCCTTGCAGATGGTGCTGAGCGTGTTGAGGGTGACCCCCCTTGAAAGCTGCTTGTATATGCTTGACACCGTCCCCGTGGACAGTCCCGACGCGGAACAGAGCTGGCTCCTCGTCATCTTCTTCTCAGCCATTATTTCGTCCATTCTCTTTATGACAGCCTGCGTCACGGTCATGTTTCACCTCGCATCGGCGCCTGTTTCAGACGTCTCATCTTTGTCCTCGACGATTATATCACCCGACTTTTTCCGCGTCAACAAAATTGATAAAATTCTTTTTTTCGTCGCCGCGGGACATACCCGAACATTAAAATCTTTCGCCATCTTTATCATCAAAAAAAATCAAATATCGCGACAATACCGGACGTTTCGGCACATTCATGCGGCAAGTTAAGGACATTTCACATTATCTTATTAGTTTATTAGGCGTCAAACTCGAATTTTTAAATTTTTTAAATGATTGACAGACGGCCCGGCGATTTGCTATACTCATTTCACACATGCAGGGATGGCAGAGCGGTCGAATGCGGCGGTCTTGAAAACCGTTGAAGTGCAAGCTTCCGGGGGTTCGAATCCCTCTCCCTGCGCCAAATAAATACAAACCACAATTCATTGTGTTTCGAACTGTTCTAAACTGTTTTGAAACACAATTTTATTGATACGAAGGTTTATCGCATCCAAAAACAGCAACAAAATTTTTCCGTCACGACCCTGTTTGAACCTCTTCAGTCCCATTTTTAGTCACTCCCGCAGGCAGACATTTTGATACCGGACACGACGTTTATTTCTTTGTGCCAAAATCATCTCAAGGGCGAAACACCGTATGTCGGGGAATTTATCAAAGCCGTCGGAAAATCTGTCCCTTCCTCCATAGAGCGCGGGGACCCCCTGCCATTCATCTATGAACCTTACGTGTCCCCTTCAAGGACGGCCTTAGGCGACATCGCGGCAAACGTGCTATTTCTTAACCAGTTCGCCGGATTTTGAAACATGAACTCACTGTTCGATCGGAAGGACACCGTCCAGAACTTTCCGCACCATTTTGGCCCGGTGATGCAAACCGCGCCAAATGTCCTGAGATATTTTTCGACGACCTTGTCAACGATGCGAGGTTTATAAAACTCGGGAATTACCAGTTTTCATAACTATCCCCCGGAAATATTCGACATAGGACATTACATCCGTTTGTTTCAGCCGCATAAAAAAGCAGACAATTTACGAACGATTGGGTTATCCCACGGGAGGGCTTCATAAATGACGATTTGCCGCCACATAAAAAAAGATGAGGCCGAAAAGGCCGCGTTCATAGAAGCCGAGTGTTTTCCCGTGGCCGAGGCATGCACGGAAAAAATGATGACGGAGCGTGTCATGGCCGCGCCGGAGCTTTTTCTTGTCGCGGAAGACACCGAAACGGGTGAGATTGAGGGGTTTCTCTGCGGTCTTTCGACGCGGGAGGAAAGATTCAGGGACGAATTTTTCTCTGACGCCACGCTGCACGACCCGGAAGGGGAAAACGTCATGCTGCTCGGCCTCGACGTCCTCCCGGCATACAGGATGCGGGGCATCGCCAGGGTGCTCATGGAGACATACAAAGCGGAGAGGCTCGCGGAAGGCAAAAAGAGGTTAATTTTAACCTGCAGTGAGAAAAAGGTGCCGATGTATGAGAAAATGGGATTTCACCGGGAGGGCACGTCCGCCTCACTCTGGGGAGGCGTGTCCTGGGTGGAGATGGCGTACGACCTCAAAAACTGAGATATAAAAAAGAGCCTTGCGGCCCCTTTTTTTTGCTGTTTTCAGCTAACGTACGTTTTGACCGAATCGGCGATGTTGACCATGTGGTCCCCTATCCTTTCAAGCGTGGTCGAAAGCTGGAGGTATATCGCGCCGACGTCCGGCGTACAGCTTCCTTCGCTCACGCGTTTGAGGTGTGAAGTATGCATGACTTTGTTCATGCGGTTCACCTCGCCCTCCATGGCGGCGACTTTATCGGAAAGCGACAAATCTCTGTTCATGAAGACCTTCTCGGCGACGTCATAGAGCGCACATATATAAGAATGGGCTTCCCTTATCTCGTCTTTCGCCGTGTCGGAAAGCTCCCCCTCCGCCGCTGAAAGTTGCTGGGCGAACTCCACTATGTTTTCCGCGTAATCGCCTATCCGTTCCATGTCGGTCGCCACGTTGTAGAACGTCCCCACCTTCTTTTCGTCGGTGTCAGATATCTCCTGGCCGGAGAGTTTGACGAGGAAGGCGGATATGTAATCTTTGAGTTCGTTTATCTCAACCTCGGTGTTTTTGAAGTCCTCTTCCAGGGAGAGGTCACCGTCAACCAGCATCTCTATTGACCTTTTATAGTTGGAAAACGCGAGGTCGCCCATTTTGACGAGTTCTTTTCTCGCCTGTCCGACGGCTATCGCGGGAGTTTTCAGAAGACGGGAGTCGAGAACAAGCTCTCCTTCCTCCGTGACCGCCTGCTTCTTTCCCTTTTTTTCCGGCACAATGAGACACGCGAGTTTCACAAGATATTTCGTGAATCCCACCAAAAGAAGCGTGACTATGACGTTGAAGAACATGTGGAATATGGGAATCTGCCATTCCACTTTGGGGGTTATCCAGGCGAGCGCCTGAGCTATGTAGTTTCCGGCGAACGCGACGGGCCAGATGAATATGAGACTGCCGATAAGGTTGAAAAGAAGGTGTATCATCGCCGCCCGTTTGGCGGGCGTGCTCGCGCCTATGGAAGAGAGCATCGATGTCGCGCATGTCCCGACGTTGGTGCCCAAAATTATGCACATGACCATCTGCGTGGACACCTGTCCCGAGGCCGCGAGAGTTATGCATATCGCCGTGATGGCGGCGGAAGACTGCAAAAGAGCCGTGAGCGCCGCCCCTAAAAGGAAGAGGACTATGACCTCCCAGGTCAGGACATCCTTGTCCTTGCCGAGGCTGACAAACAAATTGGTTATCGCCTTGGCGACGTTGGATTCGGGATCATCCAAAAGGGAATTGACGGCCGTCGACATGACGTTGAGGCCTATAAAAATAAGACCGACACCCACGAGGATGTTTCCTATCCTCTTTGTTCTGTCAGTCTTTGAAAGCATGTTCACGAGAAGTCCGCAAAAAGCCAAAACGGCGAAAACGGCTGAAATTTCAAGCGCCGAGCCCGTCGCCGAAAGAGCCATGATGAACGCGGAAATGGTCGTGCCTATGTTGGCGCCCATTATTATGGACGCGGCCTGAGTGAGAGACATTATGCCCACGTTAACGAAACCCACTATCATGACTGTCGTGGCGGACGAACTGTTGACGATGGCCGTGACTGCGGCGCCCGTCGTTATGCCGAGGGCCTTGTTCTTCGTGGCGTTCGACATGAGCTTTCTCATGCCCTTGCCGGCCGCCTTCTCAAGATTGTTGCCCATCATGTTCATGCCGACCATGAACACGACGACACCGCCCAGAATGAAAAACAGGGCGTTCACAATCGTGAGAATATCATTTGTCGTCAGCGCTAAAAGGTTTCCCTCAGACATCAAACACATCTCCCAAAGGCCTCGCTCCCGCTTCGGCCACGGCAGTCATTATAATGTAAAAACAACTTTTTTGTCAATAGTTTCATAAATTCCCTTATAAGCCGCCCCGGGCCGAAGGGGGTGATTTTCCGCGAAAATCTACGCCTGCCATAAAACTTAAAAGACGTGTTCATACGTTTCGCCCCACTCAGTTGTCGGGGTATTTTTAACGCGGCGCGATGTTTCCGATTAACACACGGGGAGAAATCTGTTAAAATAAACACATGACAGTTTTGAACAGCGAACAACAGAAAGCCGCGGACGCAATAAAACACTGGTACTTTCACGAAGAAAAAAAGATTTTCGTGCTCTCAGGATACGCGGGAACGGGGAAGACTTTTCTTCTTCGCCACGTCGTCTGCGACGTCCTCGGACTCACCCCGGGAAGCTCGGCGGAATTCGTCACGCCCACCGGCAAGGCCGCGACTGTACTCATCAAAAACGGAACGAACGCATCGACAGTCCACCACCTCATCTACAACCCGTATGAAGACTACGCAGAGGTCAAAGTAAACGGAAAGACGGAGATTGTCAAAAAGCTCAGGTTCAGGAAAAAGGACTCGATAGACTCTCAGATAAAACTCATAGTTCTTGACGAGGCCTCTATGGTCTCCGACCAGACCATACGTGACCTTTCCGCCTACGGCCCCAAGATCCTCGTCTGTGGTGACAACGCGCAGCTTCCGCCGATAGAGGCTTCAAGCACGATTCTGAGCCACCCCGACTGCACCCTCACCGCCATCGTCCGTCAGCATGAGAGCAACCCCATCGTGCGTCTTTCCAAAATAGTGCGCGAGGGCGGAAAGATAGACTACGGGGATTACGGCACCGTGAAGGTTCTCGACAAGAATGAGCTTTCCCCGGACGAATACAGGGAATACATGCTTTCCGCGGACCAGATAATTTCCGGGCACAACGAGACAAGACACAAAATCAACGCGGAAATGAGAAAATTTCTCGGACGAAAGTCGCTTCCGCAGAACGGCGAGAAACTTCTCTGCACGTACAATAACTGGGAGGAATACATAGACCGCGACGACAGATTTAACCTCGTGAACGGACTTATAGGCACCGCTGATTACCTAGACTATGACTACGACTAGGGGATTGGATTCATGTACTTCACTCCGGATTTTCTGGACACGGCGTCGCCGTACCAAATCCCGTTCGATTTGGGAATCTTCACAAAGGGCGAATATCTGTACGGCAAGGACGACTACTTCCGCTCCCCGCTCGCGAAAGACTTAAGATGCGGGGACGGGCCGTTCAAACTGAACGAGTTCGAATACGGGTACTGCGTCACCTGCCACAAAGCACAGGGAAGCGAATACGACAAAGTGGTGCTAATCGACGAAACCGACACGGTCAAATGCGAAAAAGACAAATGGCTCTACACCGCGATAACGAGGGCAAAAAAAGAGCTCGTGATAATAAGATGAGAGGCGACACCGACCGTCTCTTTTATTTTACTTTGCCGGAGCAAATAGCGCTTCCGCGTCCACCATCTAAAATTTACCGTCACACAACTTCTCGCTGTGAAAATACGGCATTTCGTCGCTCAGATTTTTTGAGATGTTAAGCTTTCGAAACAATTTGCGGGATTTGCATCCTCGGCTGTAATACGCCGTCGGCATGTCGGCGGCATAAGATTCGACGAATCATCTTCCATGTTTAGACACATGGGAATCTTTCCCTGTATAGAATGCGTTCGTTAGTGTATCCAATGAGTCAGCTCTTGTCCATATATATTTTACGATCCAATCAATCCTGAAATTCTCCGTTCCCGGGATTCAAATAATTTCCCATGCCGTGACCGCTTTCTTCCATAGTGATTATACCACGCCATGAAACAAAATTGCAGCATCAATTGGAAAGGTATAACAATACATACTCGACAACAACAATAAGGAACTGTATAATACATACAACAACTTAAAGAGAAAGACCTTGTAACGAAGAAGGAGAAAGCAGTCAGGAGTCTTTGGAGCCTTTAAACACATTCAATCGGAAAAAGACGGTAAATCATCATGCGAAGGCAAAAAGAATCTGTGGCTGTTTGCATGAGAAAATTCGTGAAATATAAGGACAACAGACATATGTTCAACATTGTCTTGGTGGAGCCGGAAATTCCTCAAAACACCGGAAACATCGCGAGAACGTGCGCTGCGACGGGATGTCGTCTGCATCTCGTGAAACCTTTGGGCTTTTCTGTGGACGACAGAGCGTTAAAACGCGCCGGACTGGACTACTGGCAGTATCTGGACGTCACCTATTATGAAAATCTTGACGAGTTTTTTTTGAAGAACGGGGACGGCGTCTTCCACTTCTTCACGACGAAAGGACTCAACGTTTATAGCGACGCGAAATATCTTCCCGGGGACTTTCTGGTGTTCGGAAAGGAGACGAAGGGTCTTCCGGAAGAACTACTGGTAAAAAACCCCGAATCCTGTGTGAGAATTCCCATGCGGGACGGGCTTCGCTCCCTGAACCTTTCCAACAGTGTGGCGGTAGGCGTCTTCGAGGCGTTCAGACAAAATTCGTTCGAGGGGCTCAACCCCAAAGGAGAACTTCACAACCTCAAATGGTGAATTTCGCTTTTTAACTTACCAAACGTCTCAAAAGGTGGTATAATCTTCGCATGTACAAAAAAGTCATAGTCGTGGCGTCAACGAACGTCCATAAAATTGAAGAAATATCCCGGATTCTCCCTGACTACATATTCATCTCCATGGCAGAGCTTGGATTTGACCAAAAAATCGAGGAGACAGGCGAATCGTTCGCCGAAAACGCGCGCATCAAAGCCGAGGCCGTCTCAAAAGCCCTGAAACTTCCCGCACTCGCGGACGACTCGGGACTGTCCGTCGACGCTCTCGGAGGTGAGCCCGGCATATTCAGCTCCCGCTATTCGGGCGGCGGAGACGCGGAAAACAGAGCGCTCCTTTTAAGGAACATGAAAAGAGAAAAAGACAGAAGGGCACATTTTTGCTGCTGTGTGTGCCTTTGCGAACGCGACGGCACATGCACGTTCGGCGAAGGTGAAACATACGGGAGGATACTCGAAAAGGAAGAAGGCTCACAAGGCTTCGGCTATGATTCGATTTTCTTCTCCGACGACCTCAAAAAATCGTTCGGGACAGCTTCAGCGGAAGAGAAAAACGCCGTCTCACACAGGGCGAGGGCGCTTTTCGACCTTAGAAGAAAACTTGAAAAGGCGGCACTTTCACTGTGAAGACGATAATGGTCGTTTCCGACTCACACGGGAACAGGGCGATGTTTGACAGGCTCGCGGACAGATTTTCCGAATGCGACCTAATCTTCCATTTGGGCGACACGTCCGCCGACGGGAAGATTCTTGAAAAGAGATACCCCGGAAAAACATATCTTCTCAACGGCAACTGTGACGGCGCCATCCCGCAAGGCGAGGACGAGATAGTCCTAAAAGTCGAAGACGTGACGATATTCATGTGCCACGGCCACAAATACGGGGCCAAATCCGGACTTGACAAAATCCTGGCGCGCGCGAAAGAGGTCGGCGCGTCACTCGCGCTGTACGGACACACGCACAAAGCGCTGGAAACAGAAAGAGACGGGGTGACGATTCTCAATCCGGGCACCCTTTCCAGATATTCATACAACTCGTACGCCTACATCGTCGTGACAGGCGACAGGTTCACCACCAAAATCGTCGAAGTGAACGGATAGGCACGGAGCGGACACATGAGGTTCAAACAGACGTTCCACGTCTTCGTGGACAATTTTTCAACCACATACAAGCTTCTACTCTATAAGATAATCGTGTGGGTGATATTCGGCGCGGCGGCTTTCGGCGCGCTCTATCCCATCATCCACAAAATAGGCTCGTCCGACGAATGGCAGACCCTCGTCGAAAACGTGAGAGAGCTTGTCCGCACAATGTTCAACTTCTCGGAAGGTGACGCGTCGGAAATATGGACGCTTGTGTTAGACAGCTTCAAAGACGTCTGGAAAGTCGTGCAGGGCATGTCGGTGAGAGTCGCTTTGAGCCTCACGGGGTTTGTTCTCATACTGCTCGTGGAAAGGTTCTTCCAGTCACTAGGGCATTTCGCGGCCTCTTCCGTCATTCACGACAAAATGGTCATGCAGGCCAAAACGCCGTTTCTCACCGCGTACACGAGGCACCTCGCGAAGGCGTCGCTTTACAGCGTCATATTCGTGCCTCTCACATTCGTGTACGACGTGGCGTGCATCGCGCTCTTAGCTTATATTTTCACGCTTCTCATATCCAACATCTTTTTGTGGCTCTTTCTCTTCATCCTCCTCTTCGTCATTCTCATGATAGTGAGACAAACCATGACGAGCGACTGGATTCCGTCCATACTTTTCGGGGGATGCGGCCCGGCGAGAGCGATGAAGCCGACATTTTCCAGAAAAGGAAAGGGCACCTGGTCGGTTCTAAGCAACTATGTCGTATACGTTCTTCTGGTCATCGCGATAAACGTCGCGGCCCTCTTCTTCACATTCGGCGTGGGACTTTTTTTGACGCTCCCCGCGTCCTACATAGTTTTGCTCTCCTTCCAGAACGTCAACTACTGTGACACGAACGACCTTCCCTACTTCCTCGACAAAAACACGATAGTGAGACCCGAAAAAGAAAGGCCCATGTCAAGGGAGGACTTCCTTCGGGGAAATGACAATGACTGACAAAATGAACGTTTCGAGGCGGCCTCATCCGGCCGTCTTTTTTTGTCTCTCTCGAACAAAAAATGCCTTCGCGCGGCGCAATGTTTTCAAAATCCGGGTAAAGACACGAAATTTAAAATTGGGAGCCGGTCACAAAAAATCAAAAGGCACCATTACCCACAAAAACCCGTAAAAAACAGGGCAGCGGACTTCAAAATCATCACCGGAATCCAAAGATGCGGCGAGTCCTGTCTCCTTTTTATCCGCGTGGAAACGGTGCGGACGATGAGTGCATCCAAAGGCCGAGGGGCAGGAGCGTGCGCGATTTTCCGCTCGACATAAATTCGCCGGAAAGATAACTCTTCCCGCCCATATTTTGGCACGTTTTGCGTTTTTTTGACTTTTCGCTCTTTACAACCATTTATGGTTTTTATATAATGATGTTGGGGTCAAAAGGGTACCCCATTCCCGTATAGATATTCAAATTG
>JAJQAJ010000005.1 GCA_021203865.1 Clostridia bacterium | reverse complement strand
CAATCGACTCTTAATCGATGGGTCCTGGGTTCGAGTCCCCGATGGTGCACCAAATTGAAAAGGCGTCCGTGTGTGATGTGCGGGCGTCTTTTTTTGTGAAAAATGTCTTTTTCGCGCCCGAAATTCGGCGGCGGCGTGACTTTGCAACAAAAAAGTTGTCTTAACTTTCAAATTCGGGTTTTTTGTGAAAAGCCGAGTCTAAGTTTGACTTTTAGGTGCGCTCTTCCGTATAATTTCTTAGTTAGTGAATGGTTAGAAAACTAATTTTAGAAGGAGAAGACACGTGGAAAAAAAATCTCTGTACGCAATGATATCAGCTCTTCACAGAGAACTGTCCCGATACGGCAACGCCAGACTTTGTGGCGTCGACGTGTCGCCCATCCAGATGCATGTTTTGTTTTTTTTAAGGCACGCGGAAGATGACGGGAGAGATATATGCCAGCGTGAAATCGAAGAGGAGATATCCATGCGCGCGTCATCCGTGTCCATAATGCTCGTCAATCTGGAAAAGCTCGGATTCATAACCAGAAGGTATTCAGACGGCAGCGCGCGCACGAAAGTGGTCGAACTTACGAAGGAGGGCCGCTCTTTTTGCGAGGAACATCGCCTCATGAAGGAAAATTCGGACGAGATAATCAAAGAGGTTCTCACTGAGGATGAACAAAAAGAACTTTCCGATTTGATCGCCAAGATACTGACTAACATAAAAGAAAAAAACAAAAAAGGAGAGTTTTGATGGAAAAGACCATGCAGGGCAAAACCGCGAAAAAGGTCAAGCCGGAGAAGTCGCATGTGTACAGAATACTTCTCCAGAGCGTCCGGGAATACAAGAACATTTCCATTCTCACGCCTGTCATCATGGTGGGTGAGGGCGTGATGGAGATACTCATCCCGTACTTCATGACCTTCGTCCTCGGCGAGATACAGAACATGGCTGAAGGCGGCGCCATTAATTGGAATGTTATAATCCTGTACTCCGTTTTGATGGTGGTGTGCGCGCTCTTCGCGCTCGCCTGTGGGGCGATAGGAGGATGGCTCGCCGCCAAGGCGTCGGCCGGGTTCGCGAGAAACCTTCGTGAGGACATGTACAACAATCTGCAGTCATATTCGTTCGCGAACATAGACAATTTCTCCACGGCGTCCCTGATAACTAGGATAACGACGGATGTCACTAACGTGCAGCAGGCTTATCAGATGAGCATAAGGATGCTCGTGCGTGCACCTGTCGTCTTTTTGATGTCAATCATCATGACGCTTGTCCTGGTGCCTGAAATGGCACTTGTGTACATAGGGGCCGCCATAATACTCGGAATAGTTCTCGCCGTGTGCGTCGTCAAGGTGGTGCCGTATTTCCGTACGATGTTCAGAAAGTACGATGATTTGAACCGCGTCGTGCAGGAGGATCTCACCGGAATCCGTGTCGTGAAGTCGTATGTCAGGGAAAAGACGGAGATGGACAAAATGGAGTACGCGACCGACCAGGTGTACAAGTATTCCGTCAAGGCGGAGAAATTTCTCACTATAATGATGCCGGTGTCCACACTTGTCCTCTACATATGCAACATTCTGCTTCTCATCATGAGCGCGAACGGCATTTACGGCAACTGGGCGTTTTTTGACGGCATCGAACCCACCGAGATACAGACCCTCATAACCTATTCCGCGCAGATACTCACATCGGTGACGATGATAGCGAACACTCTCAACTACATAGCGCTGTCCCGCGGCAGCATGGACAGGATTGTGGAGGTTCTCAATGAGAGGACCACACTTCCAAAGCCGGAAAATCCCGTTGAGAAGGTTCTGGACGGCAGCATAATTTTTGAAAACGTCAGGTTCGCATACAGTCAGAAAGCGGAAGTGGACGTTCTCCGTGACATAAACATAAGGATAGAGTCCGGAGAGACCGTGGGGATAATAGGTGCCACGGGTTCGGGAAAATCCTCCCTTGTCAATCTCATCCCGAGGCTATACGACGTGACGGAAGGGAGCGTTAAAGTGGGCGGCGTGGACGTCAGGGATTATTCGCTCGACGTTCTGAGAAACAAGGTCGCCATGGTGCTCCAAAAGAACGTCCTATTTTCCGGGTCAGTCGCCGAGAACCTTCGCTGGGGCGATGAAAACGCCACCGACGAGGAAATACAGGAAGCGGCGAGACAGGCGTGCGCGGACGATTTCATACAGGCGTTCCCGGGAGGATACGACTACGATTTGGGCCAGGGCGGCGTCAACGTTTCGGGCGGACAGAAACAGAGACTTTGCATAGCTCGCGCCCTTCTGAAACATCCGAGCGTCATAATCTTCGACGACTCGACGTCGGCCGTCGACACCAGGACGGACGCGACGATAAGGAAAAATCTCGCGATGTACGCGCCCGACACGACGAAGATAATAATCGCGCAAAGGATTGCCTCAGTTCAGGACGCCGACAAGATAATCGTCATGGACGACGGCGTGGTGACCGCCATGGGGAACCACGAGGAGCTCATGGAGCGCAGTGAGATATACCGCGAGGTGTATGAAAGCCAGGTGCAGGGAGGTGACGAATAATGCCGGGTCCTGTTCAAATGAAAGGTGACGGAAAAAAAGCCGAGCAACCCATGCGCGCTCTGGGGAGGCTGTTGAAATACACTTTTTCCAGAAACATAGGCCTCACCGTGTGTGTCTTCATATTCGTGCTCTTCGCGTCGGCGGCGTCGGTCACCGCGGCGTCCTTCATAGCGCCGATAGTCTCCGATCTTTTACAGGTCACGGCGGACCTTGCGGCCGGGGTTGAGATTTCCGTTGAGATAAGTTCCGTCTACACCAACATCATCATAATGGGGTGCATTTATTTCGTCGGCGCGGCGTCAAGTCTCGCGTACAACCTCATGATGATGCTCATAGCCCAAAGGACACTCAAAAGTCTCCGAAATGACATGTTCAAAAAGATGCAGACACTCCCCCTGCAGTATTTCGATTCCCACACGCACGGCGACATAATGTCGCTCTACACGAATGACGTCGACACGATGAGAATGCTTCTCACGCAGAGCATACCGCAGATGATAACGGCGATTTTGACGTTCCTCTTCGTTCTGGGGTTCATGATATATTACAGTTTCATGCTGACGATAATAGTCATCGTGTACGTGGTCGCGGTGTCCTTCATCATAAGGTACTTCGGCGGCAGGTCTTCGAGGGAGTTCGTAAAACAGCAAAAAGCAGTGGGCAAAATGAACGGTTTCGTCGAAGAGATGACCGAGGGCCAGAAAGTCGTGAAGGTGTTCTGCCATGAGCAGAAGGCGAGAGAGGAGTTCAAAGTCGTCAATGACGAGGTGAGCCGCGCGAGCACGCGCGCGAACACTTACTCTTTTATGCTGGGTCCCATAAACAACAACATGGGCTGGCTCGAATACGTCATTGTCGCGGTGATAGGAATAGTGCTCATAGGCGTCTGCGCTGACGGCAAAGTAGGCTGGGGGATATTCCTTTCGCCTTACGGTAACGGACAGTCCGGTGATGCCTGGATGATTTACACGGGAATGCTTTTGTCGTTCATGGTCTACACAAGGCAGTTCAATCAGCCGGTGCAGCAGGTGTCTCAGCAGTTCAACGCGATAGTCATGGCTCTTGCCGGCGCCGAGAGAATCTTCAAAATGGTCGATGAGAAGAGAGAGGACAAGGGCGGAAACGTTGTTCTGACGTACGGCGAGTATGAAAAAGACAAATGGGCTTGGAAAAAACCCGTCGGAGCGAAAGTGGCGGAGGAGACTGAGGGAGACGCCCTCGCTCTCGAGCATCATCACCGCCATGAGGCCGAAACAGATAAGGAGAGGTTTGAGTACATACCTTTGCGGGGCGACATAAAATTTAGCGACGTGTATTTCGGTTACACCGATGACAAAGTCATTTTGAAGGACATATCGCTCTACGCGAAGCCGACACAGAAGATAGCGTTCGTCGGCTCCACCGGCGCGGGGAAGACGACGGTTATCAACCTCATATCGAGGTTCTATGACATACAGGCAGGTACAATAACCTATGACGACATACCCATCCGCGACATAAAAAAGTCAGACCTCAGAAAGTCTCTCGGGATAGTTTTGCAGGACACGCATCTTTTCACAACCACGGTCATGGAGAACATACGTTACGGGAGACTTGACGCGACGGACGAGGAGTGTGTGGAAGCTGCGAAGCTCGCGTGCGCCGATTCGTTCATAAGGCATCTTCCCGAAGGATACGACACCGTCATAATGGGCGACGGGTCCAATCTTTCCCAGGGACAGAGGCAGCTTCTCGCGATAGCGCGCGCCATGGTTTCGAGATGTCCGGTGCTCGTCCTCGATGAGGCGACAAGCTCCATAGACACGAGGACCGAAAAACTCATAGACAAAGGTCTCGACAGGCTGATGGAAGGGCGGACCGTCTTTATCATAGCGCACAGGCTTTCGACCGTCAGGAACTGCCACGCCATAATGGTTCTCGAACACGGCGAGATAATAGAGAGGGGCACGCATCAGCAGCTTTTGGACAAAAAAGGCACATATTACCAGTTGTACACGGGCGCCTTCGAGCTGGATTAAATTTCGTAAGCGTCACTTTTGCTTACTCGGCCGCCCGATTCCGGTCGGCTATGTGCCGCGCCGGACCGATACCGGGAGCCTGTGAAACATTTTTGATTTTTCAATCCGGTATTGACAAATTGTTTCCAAAAGAATAAAATAACTTTCACACGAATGAGATTAACCTGCGGCGGATAAGCTGCATGTCAATATAAACCCTCTCCAGGGACGACCGAGACGGGATTTGAAGTTTTTCTTTAAGATGTTTTAAAGAAAAACAAATTTGAAAATGAAAGACCACCCGGATGTGTTCTGAGGTGGTTTTTTTCTTTCCGCCGTGGCCTTTTCCCAACATGTATTGCGGGAGGAAGAAATTTTCCACAACCTTTCGTGGGGGCTCCATTTGTTGACTTGCTCGCCGCAATGGCGTACAATTTGCGTGTGACGATATTGGGGGAAGGTCAGCATGTGTTTTTTGACGGGCAGATCGGTTCTCGTGCTAGGTGACAGCATAATGTTCGGAAGCGGTAACGACGGCTATGGTCCTGGTGAATTCCTGCGCGATGATTTTGGTGGAACATTGTTTAAATACTGCGTGGGCGGCGCGAGAACGGGATTTTTTGAAGGCCGCAGCTGGATTGTTGAACAGTTAAGACAGGCCATCATGGATGGTGTCGCGCCGGACTATGTCCTTTTTGACGGAATGACGAACGACTGTTTCAAAACGGACGGGGAAAATTTTGACGTCGAGATAGGCGAGTACTCCTCGGAGAAAAAAGGTGTTGACATAAACACTCTCACAAAAGACGATTCGTTTTCTGCTTGCTTCGATTCGATAGTTTTCACGCTCACGGAGCGCTTCCCGGACGCGAAACTCCTCTATGTTAGAAATCACAATATGGGAAGGAGAGAAGACGCGGCCCAAAGACTGTACGGTGAGCGCGCTGTTCAGATCTGCCGCAAGTGGGGCGTCGAGGTCGCCGATGTTTACAGTGAGAGCGGTCTTGACACTTTTTTGCCCGAGCACAGGGACAAGTATACCGCGGACACATACGGATGGGGGAGAGGTGACTGCACGCATCCCAACCGCGAAGGATACAGACTTTTCTACATGCCGATAATAGAAAGAAAGCTAAGGTCGCTGTGACTTTCCGTGAGCGTCCGGCGAATCAGCTCTTAATACCATATATATAAAGAGGCCCATATGGATAAAGTGACGGGAGAATTGAAAACCGACTGCGTGCCGTACAGTCAATTTAAAGAGCATGTCGGAGAAGTGGTGAACATCAAAGGCGTCATCCACAACATTCGCGACATGAGCGATTTTGCCTTTGTGCTTATTCGCACGGCGAGAGACGTCATACAATGTGTCTATTCTCCGGAGTTTTCCGATTACCGCATGACGGACGACGTCGTGGAGCAGGCAAGCGCTAAGGTGTCCGGCAAAGTCGTTCCCAGCAAGACTAGGGACGGGTCGGAACGCTATGAGCTGCAGATCACGGGAATAGACATTCTTTCACGTCCCGCGGACATTGTCCCCGTGGTCATCAACAAAAAACAAATAAACGCCGAGCTCAGCGTGAATCTTGACAACCGCCCGGTGACGCTTCGCAACCCCAAGGAAAGAGCCATATTCAAAATTCAGGAAGGCATACAGAGGGGGTTCCGCGAATACCTCACATCGCAGGATTTTACCGAGGTTCACACTCCCAAAATAAATTTTGCCGGCGCGGAAGGCGGCACGAACGTTTTCAGACTCGATTATTTCGGCAAGACGGTCTTTCTCGCGCAAAGCCCCCAGCTATACAAACAGACCCTAATACCCGTCTTTGAAAGGGTGTTTGAAATCGGACCTGTGTTCCGCGCGGAACATCACGACACGTCCAGGCACCTCAACGAATACATCTCCATGGACTTTGAGATGGGGTTCATAGACAGCTTTTACGACATCATGGAGATGGAGACCGGTGTCCTCAAATACATAATGAACCTTCTTCGGGAAAAATACGCTTCCGAGGTCGCTCTTCTGGGCGCGGACATACCAGAAATCGATTCAATCCCATGCATACGGTTTAAGGACGCCAAGGAGATGTGTGTCAGAAAACTCAAAAACATAACAGACATGCATGATTTTGAGCCGGAGGAGGAAGCGTACCTCGGCAAATGGGCGAAGCAACAGTATGGCTCTGACTTCCTCTTTGTCACGCATTTTCTCACGAGCAAGCGTCCTTTCTACACCATGGAGGACCCGGAGGACCCCGAGGTCACGCTTTCATTCGACCTTCTTTTCCGTGGGATTGAGATAACGTCGGGAGGGCAGCGAATACATGATTACAACGAACAGGTGGAGAAGATGAAACGCCTCGGCATGAATCCGGAAGAATTCGACACCTATCTCATGCTTCACAAATACGGCGCGCCTCCCCACGGCGGATTGGGGCTCGGGCTTGAACGTCTTACGATGCATCTTCTGGGATTCAAAAACGTGAGATCCGCGGCGATGTTCCCTAGGGACATAAACCGCGTGACGCCATAAAACCTTTGAATTATTGCTAAAAGTACAGGGGCCGGAATATGACTTTCCGACCCCGTACAAGAACCAATGAATTAGGAGTGTGTTGCTCTGCAATATGAATAAAAATTGTATAAAAGGGTTAAAATTAACCGGTTTATGCAAAAAATCACTCATTTATGCAATATGATGCATACACGGTGCATAATTCTCATATATGATACCACAGATTAGCTTTTAGTCAACGGGTGAATTTATAGCAATATGTTATTGAATCTTATCCCTTTGATTTATGACGCACTTTCAGTGCCGAATACATTCGCGGCCCTAAAACTTTAATTGCTGTTTATTTTTAGCCGTTTGGACCAGGCGACATGCCGCGTCGTTCGGATTATCGCCGCGTCTTGCTTGCGTGTGAGACGATTTTTGTTTATA
>JAJQAJ010000073.1 GCA_021203865.1 Clostridia bacterium | reverse complement strand
TTTATCAGCACCGTTACGAAATGTTATTTTGTAGACAAGTCGCTTCTCATTAAGGGACTTATAGATGATTTCAATCTTAACTGTTATCCTGCCAAGCTTTTTACGAGGCCCAGAAGATTCGGAAAATCCCTTAACCTCAGCATGGTCAAAACTTTTTTTGAAAAGACAGATGAGGATACGTCCGTCTATTTCAAAGATCTCAAAATTTGGCAGTGCGGAGAAAAGTATACGTCGGAGCAGGGGAAGTACCCCGTCATTTTTTTGGATTTCAAAAACGCGGAGGGTGACTGCTGGGAGTCTCTCTACGGGGATTTAAAAAAAGTAATCGCTAACGAATATATCAGGCACAACAAGGAGTTGAGCGATTTTATTGATGAGGACAGGGTTGATACGTATAATCGAATAAAAAAGGAAACTGGCACCGACGCCGATTATAAAGACTCGCTGAGACTTCTCACAGAGCTGCTTTGTAAGAAATACGGCAAGAAGGTTATTGTTCTTTTGGACGAATACGATGATCCCGTTCAAAAGGGGAGCGACAGAGGCTACTACCAAAAAGTTATCGACTTCATTAAGCCGTTTCTTTCCGCTGCGCTTAAGGGAAACGGTGTCTTTTTGCAGATGGGCATAATGACCGGTGTCACGCGTGTTTTTAAAGAGGGAACTTACAGCGGTCTCAATAGCGTGGACGTTTATTCCGTTCTCAACGATAAGTTCGTCGAATATTTCGGACTGACGAAAAATGAAGTCCATGAATATCTAGATTACTTTGGCCATGCGGACAGGGAAAAGGAAGTTATCGACTGGTACGACGGGTATCTTTTCGGCACAAACACGGAAATGTTCAACCCATGGTCGGTTTCACATTATCTATACAATAACTGCAAGGCGCAGGCGTACTGGGTGAACACATCTTCAAATCCCATAATCAAAGAGGTTCTTTCCATTTCGTCTGAAAAGGTCGCCGAGAATCTCGCGACCCTCATAAATGGCGGAACGATATCGGCCATCGTCAGTGACAACGTCGCTTATAACGAGGTGAGAAACGAGGAGAACGTATACAGCGTGCTCGTTGAGGCGGGATATCTTACGTTCACCGTCGATGATGACGGGAACCGTTTTCTTAAAATTCCAAACAGCGAAGTTAAGGACGTATTCAAGAGCGAGATTCTCAATTATCTGTGGTCCGGAGGAAACGACACGGCGTATAACATCAAAAAAGCACTTGTCGCCGGAAACATGGCGGAGTTTAACAGGCTTCTCTCGAACTTCATGATGGTTTCGTCGAACTGCTACGACACGTCGGCGGAGAAATCTTATCAGAACATCATGGTGGGGCTCACGGCGGCCTTCGACGACATATACATGGTACACTCCAACCATACGGCGGGATACGGAAGGAGCGACATAGAGCTCATCCCGAGGTCACCTGAGAAAAACTATCCCGGCGTGATATTCGAGTTCGAGAAATGTGACAAGGAGTCTAAGATGCGGAGAATGGCCCGTGCGGGACTCAGACAGATAGACAGGATGCGCTACGACGCGCAGCTTTTGGACGCCGGGGTAAGGGAGATATACAAATACGGCGTCGCGTTCTGCGGGCAGAAGGTCCTTGTGGTGAGGTAGTCTCGCAAGCGCGAAAATATACGGAGATGGCCGGGGTAGGTATCCGCTCCCCGGTTTTCTATTGCGTGAGCACCGTTTTGCGACGAACGAAAACTGTCAGGCCGAATTCCCTTTCGGCAGAAAAACTCGGATATATAAACATCGGGTGACATGATACTAAGTCCGGAACATATACATTTCGACACCTTCATTTTTGTTGTACTATACCGTTTTGTTTTCGTGCCAACTTAATTTCTTGCAATGGGGTGTGATTTTTGGTATCATTTAGACATGGCGAAGGTAAATGGCAACATCCGTAATTTTTGCATAATAGCGCATATTGACCACGGCAAATCCACGCTCGCGGACCGGCTCATCGAGATGACGGGCCAGGTTTCGGAAAGGGACATGGAGGAGCAGCTTCTCGACACGATGGACATAGAGCGCGAGAGAGGGATAACGATAAAGCTCGCACCCGTGAGGATGTTTTACACCGCGGACGACGGTGAGGAGTATATTTTCAATCTCATAGACACTCCGGGACACGTCGATTTCACATACGAGGTTTCGAGGTCTCTCGCCGCGTGCGAAGGGGCGATACTCGTCGTCGACGCGACGCAGGGAATAGAGGCACAGACTCTCGCGAACGTTTATCTCGCCCTTGAAAATAATCTCGAAATTCTTCCCGTCATAAACAAGATTGACCTTCCCTCGGCGAGACCCGAGGAGGTGAAAAAAGAAATTGAAGACGTCATAGGGCTTGACGCCTCGTACGCGCCGCTCGTCTCCGCGAAAGAGGGGATAAACATAAAGGAGGTTCTGGAAGGCATCGTCAAATACTTCCCGGCGCCTTCCGGTGACACGGACGACCCGCTTCGGGCGCTCATATTCGACAGTTACTATGATAACTACAAGGGCGTCATTTTGTTCGTCCGTGTGAAGGACGGCAAAGTGGAGGTCGGTGACAGGATAAAGACCTACATGTCGGACAAGGTTTTCGAGGTGACAGAGGTCGGCGTTTTCTCGCCCAAGCTTTTCGCGAAAGCGGGACTTTTTGCGGGCGAGGTGGGGTACATCGCGGCCTCAATAAAAGACATTAGGGATGTAGCCGTGGGTGACACCGTGACGTCAGCTTCAAATCCCGCCCCGGAGCCGCTTCCCGGATACAAAAAAGTGCAGAGCGTCGTTTTCTGCGGGATATATCCTCTCGACGGGTCCAAATTTTCGGACCTTCGGGACGCGCTCGCGAAATTACAGCTCAATGACGCGTCGCTGATTTTCGAGCCGGACACGTCTGTCGCTTTGGGTTTCGGTTTCCGCTGCGGATTTTTGGGACTTTTGCACATGGAGATAATCCAGGAGCGCATAGAGCGGGAGTTCGGGCTTGAGATAATCACCACGGCGCCCTCCGTCAGCTACAAAGTGAGAAAGAGCGACGGCACGGAGATTTTCGTCGACAACCCCTCGCATCTTCCGCCACAGTCGGAGATATCATACATGGAGGAGCCGATAGTCAAGGCCGACATATACTCGCCGCCCGAGTACCTCGGACCCATAATGGACCTTTGCAGCGAAAAAAGGGGTGTCTTTTTACAGATGACATATCTCGACCCCGGCAGGGTGCAGCTCGAATACAGGCTTCCTTTAAACGAAATAATATACGACTTTTTCGACAGCATAAAATCCCGCACGAAGGGCTACGCGAGCTTCGACTATGAAATGGTGGGATACGAACAGGCAAAGCTTGTCAAGCTCGACATTCTTTTGAACGGTGAGATCTGTGACGCGCTTTCAATGATAGTGCACGAGGATTCCGCCTACAAGAGAGGAAGGACACTTTGCGAAAACTTAAAAGAGGCCATACCCCGCCAGCTTTTCGAGGTGCCCGTCCAGGCCGCGATAGGGACGAAGATAATCGCCCGTGAGACCGTCAAGGCCGTGAGAAAGGACGTCCTCGCGAAGTGCTACGGCGGTGACATATCGAGAAAGAAAAAGCTCCTCGAAAAACAGAAAGAGGGAAAAAAGAGGATGAGACGCATAGGCAGCGTCGACGTGCCGAGTGAGGTCTTCATGACCATCTTAAAAACCAACAAGGACTGAAACATGCCTGGAATATACGTTCACATCCCGTTTTGCAGGTCAAAGTGTCGCTACTGTGATTTTGTGTCTTTCACGGACAAAGAGGGACTCCAGGACAGTTATGCGGCGTGCGTCATAGCTGAGGCGAAAAGCAGGGCCGAAGAGCTTAAAAGTTACACCTTCGACAGTCTCTATATCGGCGGAGGCACGCCCTCTTTCATAAGACCTGACCTTGTCGCCATGATTGTGACGGGCATTAAAAGATATTTCAACCTGTCGCCTTCTTCGGAAGTGACGATAGAGATGAATCCCGCGACGGTGACAAAAGAAAAAGTTGACCTTTACAAAAAAGTCGGCATAAACCGCTTTTCGGTTGGTTTGCAGTCCGCGGTGGACTCTCAGCTTGAAGACATAGGAAGAGGGGAGACCGTATCAGATTTTGTGAGCTGCGCGAAGATTTTATACGGCGAGAACTTTTCCGCCGACGTCATGATAGGTTTGACGGGCCAAAGCGCGGAAGACGTCGAAAAGACGATAGAGCTCGCGGCGTCTTTGGGAGCGAAACACATATCGATGTATGCGCTGACCCCGGAAGAGGGGACGCCCATGTATTCCGACTATTTGAACGGTGACCTTCCCGACGGGGACGAAGTTGCCGCTCTCTACGACGCGGGATACAAAAAACTCAAAAGCCTGGGGTTTGTGAGATATGAGGTTTCCAACTTTACTCTGCCCGGTTTTCAGTCGAGGCATAATGTCAATTACTGGAAGAGGGGCGAATACATAGGTCTCGGCGTCGCCGCGGCGTCGCACATAAAGGATGAGAGGTTTTCGAACACCGAGTCACTTGACGAATATTTCAAATGCATTCTCTCGGGACATTACGCCGAGGTTTCAAGGGAAAAAATTGAGGGTCAGGACAAAAAAGACGAGTTCATAATGCTCTCACTTAGGACTGCCTTCGGCGTGGACACGGAAAAATACAAGGAGATTTTCGGAGAGGACTTTTTCATGGAGTTTGAAAAAAGCCTTGACACATGCAAAAAGTTTCTGGACATAAGCGAGGGAAACGTCAGAATAAAGGAAGAGTACCTGTTTGTTCAGAACAGCATAATAATAGAATTTTTGGGACTTTGAAATGGATTATTCATTCAGGCGTGCGGTCATAGGCGATCTCCCCGTCGTGATGGAGATATACCGGAACGCGCAAAAGTACATGGCCGCGAACGGCAACCCGCAGTGGGAGGAAGGTTTCCCGTCGGAAGAAGACATTAAAGGCGGGATATACGGGGGCATCATCTACGTCGTGACATTCGGAGGCGAGATTGCCGAGGTTTTTTCTGCCGTGAATCATGACGATGACTATGAGAGCATAGAAGGAAAGTGGGAGACGGATGGCAATTATCTTGCCATTCACAGACAGGCCGTCTCCGAAAAGTACAGGGGAAAGGGCGCCGCTAAGTTCGTGCTTTCCGTGGCCGCTCCCGAAATCGCGCGTGAGAGGGGGAGAAAGAGCCTTCGGATGGACACGCACGAAAAAAATCTTCCCATGCTCACGCTTTTGGAGTCTTCAGGGGCGAAAAGGTGCGGCATTATAACCATCATGAGGGACGGTTCAAAAAGAATAGCCTTTGAAAAAGTTCTTTGACACATCGCCGTTTTGACGGCGCGTGGGACATGCAGAAACCCGATTATAAAAATTACAATATAACGGAAGAAGAATTTGCCGAGCATGAGAGGCAACTCGCACGTCTCGAAAAGGCAAAAAAGAAGTCGAGAAACATCTTTTGCGCCGTCATGTACGTCGTGACGGCCTTTCTCTACGGTTTTGTCGCGCTTTTCGCCGTCATCGCCGCGAGCGGGACAAGCGACTCGAGCTACACGTTCGTCATTATCCTCTTCGTAGTCTTAGGTTCGGGACTTTTGATAGTGACGATTCTCGCGAACGTCGGGAAGATAGACGTTTCAAAGGCCACGGGCAAGCCCGCCTTTTACAGTCTTGAGCTTGCCAAAAAGTGCAAACCCTATGAAGACGCACTTTCTGATTACAGGGACGTCATAAGGGAGACGAACCGGGACTATTGGACCTCGCTCAAAAAAAGCGATTTTGACGTCAAATTTTCGGCGGTTTTAAGAGCGTCGGGATTCAGAGAGGCGGAGGTGACCTTCCCGAAAGGATCAGACGGCAGGATAAAATCGCACCGGCTCATTTTGAAGGACGGGAAGGTGAGCTGCCTTCACGTCTCCACGTCAAAAAAAGACATGCGGGTTGACGTTGAAAATTTTTTAGCTTCAATCCCAAAAGATTTCCCTGTTACATCGGCTGTTTATCTCTCCGTTTGCGGCTATGATTTTGACAAGGGCGGGGCAATTTCAAAGGCACTTCTGAAACTTTCCAAATCAATGGGTTTGTCCCTTGAATTGTGGGATATTTCCGACATGCTGTTTCTTGCTTACGGGGCTGGAGCACTCATCTTCGACATGCGTGAAATTCCTCTTATTTTGTCGATGGATACACGGGACGCAAAACCGCGCGTGCCGAGCGCGAACGCCGTGTCGGGCGAGAAGATACATGACGCTGTTTTCGGAGATGGTGAAGTCATGAGCGTCGACAAAGTCTCAGGTGCCGTCACCGCTAAATTTTCATATGGAAACGGTAATGAGGTCAAAGTCGTCTTTTTGGATGGCTGGGAGTAGTTTTCGCGACGCGAAAAACGGATTTATTGTCATGGATGACACAAACGTAAAAGACATCCTCAGGGCGAACGGGTTCACGTTCAAAAAAGGGCTTGGACAAAACTTCATAACTGATAGAAATCTTTTGTCGGATCTCGTCGAAAAAGCCGGTGTGACGAAGGATGACATTGTGGTTGAGATAGGCTGCGGCGCTGGGACGCTCACGAGAGCGCTTTGCGCGGCTGCGAAATATGTGTATGCGTTCGAGGTGGACGAAAGGCTCAAACCCGTGCTTGCCAGAACTCTTTCGGGAATTGACAACTGCGAGGTCATATTCAGAGACTTTTTAAAAGTTCGGATGGACGTGTTTGAAAAGGACATGCCGGACTATGACGTGGTCGCGAACCTTCCATACTACATCACGACGCCACTCATCATGCAGGTATATGAGTATTCAAAAAAATGCCGGTCAATCTCGGTGACCGTACAGGAAGATGTTGCGAAGCGGCTTTCGGCCGCGCCCGGAACAGCCGAATACGGCGCGATAACCGCCCAGCTCGGCCTGAGGGCGGATGTCACAATTATCAAAAACATTAAAAGGGACATGTTCTTTCCAAGGCCGGGAGTTGACAGCTGTTTCGTGAAGATAAACATGCGCGAGCCTTTGAAGGTCGCGGACGAAGAAATGTACAAGAAATGCGTCAAAGCGGCATTTGCTCAAAGACGCAAGACTCTCGAGAACAACCTTATGCAGGCTTTTTCTCTTTCCCGAGATATCGCGAAAGGTGTAATTTCGGAGTGCGGCTTTGCCGTGGACATAAGGGGCGAGAAACTTTCCCCGAAGGATTTTTGTACGCTCGCTGACGCGATGATAAAGCAGGCATGAAGGAATAATTTCAAAATTGACGGGACACACGTGGGGTGTCTTTTTTCTTTTTTACTGCGGCCGAGGTTCGTGTGTGAAGAGCACTGAATTCGGTTCGTTTTTTTTGGGCTTGATTCTTGTTTCTTTATGTAGTAAAATGTTGTTAAGAAGTGCATGGATTCTCGTTGAGGTGATATATGGCCTATAACAATAAAAACAAGGTTTTCTTTTTTTCCAGCGATTTCAAAGCGACTGTGAAGGACTATTACTACGTCGACAAGTCTCTTCTTATCAAAGAATTTTTGGACGGGCATTCCCAGGTTTCTCTCATAACCCGCCCGAGGAGGTTCGGTAAATCTCTCAACATGGACATGATGAAGACCTTCTTTGAAAAGACGGACGAGGACACATCCGTCTATTTCAAAGGCCTAAAAATCTGGGAATGCGGAG
>JAJQAJ010000037.1 GCA_021203865.1 Clostridia bacterium | reverse complement strand
CATCCCTAAGAGATGACAGACATGTGTCTTCGCTCGTATCGGAATTTCACACGTGTTCCTTTCTGAGTGTGTGAATACCCCTCATCCGATGGCGGATGAGGGGTGTGACTTTACGGGTGACGCGGATTTTTATTCGTCATCATCCTCTATTTCTCCGAGTATGTGCTCGTATATCTCGAACATGTATTTTTCGTCGTCAAGAAGCTTCAATGTGGGGGCGTCCTCAGTGCATATAAGGAAGAGGTCCGGTCTTCCGATGTCGTGGTAACTGACTTCCACGATGCGGCGCTCGGTGCCGTCCGCGTTCGGCTTTACCGAACCGTCACCATTCACGGGCGTCAGAAAACAGTGCAGCATTTGTCTCATACTGAACGAACCGTTGATTTTGTAATTGCGTCTTTTTCCGTCGTCTTCCGCCCACACGGTCCCTTCCGGATTTTTATTTTTGCCAGGAACATTTCATAGAGGCATAAAGGGGCGTCGCCGTCCGGGAAAAGATTCGCAAAGTTTTTTTTCTTCGCAGGCACCTTCCCTCACACGCTTTATGCTTTCGCATAAGATTTCGCGGAACGTCATGGGATCACCCTCACAGCGAAATCAGAATCCCGCGTTCTCTTTTATTACCTGAAATATGAGGGTGTTGGGGTGCTGATGTCGTATATGGGCTCGTCCGGCCGCGTCACGACGTAGAGCCTTCTGTAAAGGACCAGGATGTCGACCATCTCGCAGCCAAGGCGGTTTTCTTCTTCGTCCGTCAAAGTGAAGCGTTCCAATGTGGCCGCGCCTTCCAGATATTCCAAAAGATCGGCGTCTTCATCTTTTCGGTGCCATTTTGTGTAATACAGATCCAGCACGTTCATTGTCATCTCCTTGTTTTCGATATGTCTTTATTTTACTGCGGCGCCGCTCATATCGCAGCAAATCCCCGTCGCCGTGACGGTACGATTAGATAAAATCATGCGGCTCATGTGTCATGTTTTGCCGGACGGCAGTTGACTTAACCACGGTAAAGTTTGACATTCCGGACATGAAAGGCATATAATTTTCCTGAACTGCAAGGAGCCTGGAAATGACAAACACATACTCCATAACGGGAATGACGTGCTCGGCGTGTTCTCTCGGCATAGAGAAGGCTGTGGGAAAACTCGCCGGTGTCAGAAGAGTGTCGGTTTCCCTCATGGGCAAGTCCATGAAAATAGAATATGACGAGGGAGAGGTCACTGAGGACAAGATATTCGAGACCGTGAAATCCCTCGGATACGGGATATATCAGGGTGCGACTCTTCCAAAAGGTGTCGACAGGAGGGAGAGGACCCTTCTTTTCCGTTTCATTGTGTCGGTGGTTCTTCTTTTTCCGCTGATGTACGTCTGCATGGGACACATGATAGCCGACAGTCTCGGGAACAGCTTCCGGCTGGGGTATCTGGACCCCATGGAGTATCCGCAGTGGTATTGCCTGTATCTTTTTATACTGTCGCTCGCCGTGGTGATAGTGAACAGGGAATATTTCGTGCGCGGCTTTTTTGCGCTCATTCACAAGTCCCCGAACATGGATACTTTGGTGTCGCTCGGCTCCGGCATATCGTTCATATACTCGATTGTCATGACCATCCTCTGTTTTGTCGGTGTGTACGGCTCGAAACATCCCGGATGGGCGGAATACAGCATGAACGTCTACTATGAGGCCGCGGCTATGATTCTGGCGCTTGTCGACATAGGCAAGTGGCTGGAGGAAAAATCCAGGGCGAGGACGGGGAAAGAGCTCGAGAGTCTTTCAAAACTCGCGCCCGACAGGGTGACGATAGAGGAGGACGGCGTTCAGTTTGAAGTAAAAACGGCGGACGTCGCGATAGGGGACATAGTCATAGTCAGACAGGGCGAATACATCCCCGTGGACGGCGTGGTGATAGAAGGGTCGTCTTTTGTCGACAAATCAGCGATAACCGGGGAGTCGCTTCCCGTGGAGGTCTCGGAAGGGGACAGTGTCTGCAGCGCGTCCCTCAATCAGAGTGCCAACATAAAAGTGAGAGCCGATAAAGTGGGTGAGGACACGACGCTTTCCAAAATCATCGGCATGGTTAGGGAGGCGGGTGCCTCCAAAGCGCCTATCCAGAAACTCGCTGACAGGATAGCCGGGATATTTGTGCCTCTCGTCTTCGCGCTCGCGGTCGTGACATTCCTCGTCTGGTTTCTCATAGACGGCGGATATGTGCAGGAGCACTGCATGACATATGCCATAAACGTGCTCGTCATATCCTGTCCCTGTGCCCTGGGCCTTGCGACTCCGGTCGCCATAATGACGTCCGCCGGCAAGGCGGCCTCGATGGGGATACTCTACAAAGACGCGGAGAGCATGCAAAAGATAGGCGGTGTGAACTGCGTGCTTTTGGACAAGACGGCGACAATCACTAACGGAAAGCCTGAGATAACCGACGTCATGACGTACGACTGTAAAGAAGAGGATGTGCTTTTTATAGCGTGCGGCATAGAAAAAAACAGCAACCATCCTCTCGCGAAATGCATAGTTGACCACGTTGGTGAAGGCGCCGCCGTGACCGGATACGAATACACTGTTGCGAGAGGTGCGAAGGCCGAATACGGCGGAAAGACGTACAAAATAGGAAACGAGATATTTGCCGGCGCGGCGAATGGCAATGTGAAAAAGGACGCGGAGAGGCTGTCGAAAGAGGGGAAGTCGATTTTGTACTTTTCCGAAAACGGCAAGGTGATAGCCCTCATAGCCGTTGCCGACACCGTCAAAGAGGGATCGAAGAAGGCGATAGAACTTCTGAGGGCGCGCGGGATGCGCGTCGCCATGCTCACGGGTGACGACAGAATGGCTGCCGAGGCCATAGCGAGGGAAGTGGGGATTGACGAAGTCGCGGCGAACATATTGCCGGAGGACAAACTTGAAGCCGTGAAGAACGTTCGGGCCGTGGGAGGTGTCGTCGCCATGGTGGGTGACGGCATAAACGATTCCCCCGCCTTGAAGGAGTCGGATGTGGGGATTGCTATGGGCGCGGGAACGGACGTCGCCATAGACTCGGCGGGTGTCGTTCTTCTGAGCGAAGATTTAAGGACACTTGACACGGTCTTCGATCTTTCCAAAGCCACCATGCGAAACATCAGGGAAAACCTGTTCTGGGCATTTTTCTACAACATAATAATGATACCCGTCGCGGCGGGCGTCTTCTCCAGATGGTTCTCATTTAGCCCGATAATATGCGCCGCCTGCATGTGTCTTTCCTCCATATTCGTCGTGTGCAACGCCCTGAGGCTTCTTCTTTACAAAAACAGGCGCGTCATGCGGGAAAAGCCTGCGCCCGTAGCCGGAGGTGAGATGAGCGAGGAGGGCTCATTTATCGTCGTGAAGATAAAGGGGATGATGTGCGAGCACTGCGTGAAAAGGGTCACCGACGCCCTGTCGGCCGTGTCCGGCGTCTCGCGCGTCGAAGTTTACCTTGAAGGCGGCATAGCCAGGGTTTTCGGCGAAGACGTTGACACACAAGATGTCAGAACCGCCGTCGAGAACGTGGGTTACAAGTTTAGGGGTATCAAAAATGCTTAGGCGTAAGGGTGTCAAATTCAAAATCGTCATAGCCGACATGTGCTGCGACAAATGCGCGAAAAGGGCGGAAAAAGCGCTCTCCGCGGTGAAGGGCGTCGTGTCGGCGGACGTCAGATATTCAGCCGGCTTTGGGGTGATAAGGTGCTTTGAGGCACCTTCCGAAGAAGAAATCAAAAGCGCGGTGGAGGAGGCGGGTTTTTCCGTGACGTCAATAGAGACGATGGAGTAGGTGGCGTGACGCGTGATGAGTCCCGCATATACGGGTAAATCCCGTAAATTTCACGGCATGAACATCCTGATGCCGTCATTTACAGCCTTGGGTGGACTTTTGGGTTTTTCCTGGCATGCGGAAAAATATAAAGACCGGAACGCATCCGGTCTTTTTTAGTTTTAGCGGATTTAGTTGAGATCCCAGTTTACGGGTTTTTTGCCGTGTGACGCGAGATACTCGTTCGCCTTCGAGAAATGTCTGCACCCGAAAAATCCGCGGTACGCGGAAAGAGGAGAGGGGTGTCCGGCTTCCAGGGTAAGGTGCTTTGTTTTGTCGATGAGAGGCGATTTCGCGCGCGCGTTGTTGCCCCAGAGAAGAAAGACGGTGTTTTGTGTGTTTTCCGATATGAGCTTTATGACCTCGTCCGTGAACCACGCCCAGCCGCATGAGGCGTGGGAGTTGGCTGCGCCCGCTCTCACGGTCAGGGTCGCGTTCAGAAGAAGAACGCCGTCCTTTGCCCATTTCGTGAGATTTCCGGAGTCTGGTTCCTTTATTCCGAGGTCATCTTCAATTTCTTTGTAGATATTGAGAAGCGACGGCGGCACGGGTACCCCGTCGGGCACGGAAAAACTCAGCCCGTGTGCTTGACCCGGGTTGTGGTACGGGTCCTGGCCTAAGATTACAGCTTTCAGACTGTCCGCGGGCGTGAGGCGGAAACAGTTGTAGATGTCATACATGCCCGGGTACACGACGTGCGTGCTGTATTCCTTTTTGAGGAACTCACGTATTTTCGCATAATTTTCGCTGTCAAAAAGCGGCGAGAGCATCTCGTCCCAGCCGCCGCCAAGAGCTTTCATTTTTTTGTCTTTTCCACGTCCTTTAAAATGTCTTTCACACTGTCCGCGAGAAGTTTTACGCACATGTCGAAGTTTTCCGAAAACTGCTGCGGCGTGCATCCGCTTCCCGCCGTGTCGGTTATGACTTTGAACGCGTACGCCGGAACGTCCGCGCGTCTGCATACATGCGCTATGGCACCGCACTCCATGTCCCTTATGTCAGCCCCGAGATCTTTTGTCAGAAGTTTGTAGTCCGCCTTGTCATCGTTGAACCTGTCGCCCGTGCCGAGGCGGCGGAGCGGATATTTTATTATCGTGTGAAGTTTGAGAAAGTTTTCATTATATTCGTCGAGAGTTCCCATTTCGGTGTGGTTGAGCTTTGTGAGGTCGAAATCGTACTGCACGACGTCCCTTATGCCGTAAATCGCACCCACCATGCATCTTTCCGTGAGCGCTCCGGCGGTTCCGATGTTTATGACGGCGTCGGCTTTGAACTCCGACAGGGCAAGCTGCGTCGCCGCGGCGGCGTTGGATTTCCCAACCCCGGAAACTATGACGGCCGTCTTGTAGGCTCCTATTTTCCCGCTGAATACTTTTCTTCCGTACATCTCTGAACTTTTCACCTTCTTCATGGCGTCAACCACGGGTTCGGCTTCCTTGTCCATCGCTATTATGAATACCTTCATGTCTTTCCCCTTTTCACAATGTGACGTTCGCGCGTGTGTCGATTGTCACCTCGCTGTCTGTTTTTGCGCAGAGTGTGAGAACATGACTCTTGCCGCGGATGATTTTCACCGCGACGTTTCTTTCCCCGCCGTCCACATAAAGTTTTCCGCCCTCGTATCTCACACTCCGGATGATTGAAAGAAGAGGCGCGTCAGTCATTTTGGCAAATGCCTCCCTCACCGTGTAGTGTATGATGGCATCTTCGGAATTTTTTATGCCTTTTATCTCGCTCTCCGGGAATACGCGGAAAAGAAAGTTTCCGTGGAGGCGTCTTTGAAGACATTCGGCGTCTATTCCGACGGGGTCCGAGGCAAACGCCACTGCGGCGAGCCCCTTTGTGTGCGTGACGCTGAAATAGATGGGATTTCCTTCGACGTACGGCTTCCCCGAGGGAGTTCTTTTTATCTCGCAAAATCCGAGACGCTTTTGAAGTTCGTCTTCCAAATCCTCTCGTTCGCGTCCCGGAGTTGTCAGAATTATTTTTGTCAAAGCATCAGGCTCTCTATGTAGTCTATCTGGTCTTTCGTGGCGAGGTCCGCGGTGAAAGCACACGCCGTTCCCGCTGCGGTCGCGAAATTCAAAGCGGAGAAGAAGCTTCCCGAATTTATGTACTCATGCATGAATCCCGCTATCATGGAGTCGCCGGCGCCAACGGAGTTAACGAGCTCCCCGCTCGCGGCACGGACGTACATCGACTGGTCCTGCTCCGTCACCATGACGGCGCCGGCGCCGCCCATGGAAACTATGACGTTTCTTGCGCCCATTTTTTGCAGTTCCCTCGCGCACTCCGTCACCCTCTTCACTTCGGGAATGTAGCTTATGCCGAAGATTTCGCACAGCTCGAAGATGTTCGGCTTTATGAGGAAGGGCCGGTGTTTCAAAGTTGACGTGAGAAGACTCCCCGATGCGTCGATGACGATGTTGACGTCTTTTATTCGCCTCAGGGAGTATATGAGGTCCGCGTATGCCGTCTCGGAAAGACTCGCGGGGACCGAGCCGCATATCACCAGCCAGTCGCCGCTTTTGAGAAGTTTTTTGAGCTTTCTTTCAAGCCTTTCGACGTCGGAAGGCCCGAGATCAAGTCCTATGCCGTTTATGTCGGTTTCCGTCGTGCCCTTTATTTTAACGTTTATGCGGGACAATCCTTCCGCCTTTATGAAGTCATATTTAAGACCGGATTCTTCGACGGACCTTGTTATGGCGTCACCCGTGAAGCCGCCCACGAACCCTAATGCCACGGATTCGTTACCGAGTTCTTTCAGAGCGAGGGAGACGTTTATGCCTTTCCCGCCCACGCGGAGCCTGTCGTTCGTCGACCGGTTGACTTTGTTGACGTTGAGATTTTGAACCCGCATGTAGAGATCAAGAGACGGGTTGAATGTCACTGTGTAAATCATGTCGGAGCCTTGTGCCCGCAAGACGCCCACGTGGGCCTTTTGGTAACTATAATTTAATGGAAATTGCTTGAATTGTCAACAGCAATGCGTTTAAAATGCTTGATTTCGGGATATTTAAAAAGTATAATGATGTATCTTTCCGAAAGGTTATTTCGCTTTTCGCTCATGGGGCAGTTTCAGATTCGATTGCGGGCGGAGGACGGAGTAAGCATGCCAAAGGCTCGGCTTTGTAAAAACGAGAACACTAAACACAAATGCTGAATCTAACGAAGATTCTAAGGTGATTGCGTTCCCCTCCGCTCAGAGGGCCACACTCGCCTGCGCTGCCTAATATAGTGCAGTCCGTCGCCGTGTGCAGTCCTGTCGGCATACAGTGCGGCGTTATTAGGACAGGAAACTTTCGCTTTGTTTTGTGACGGCGCGGCGGAAGTATTTAAGTCACATGCCCGCGCGTGCCCGCGTCTGTCCGGACGCCCGCGGAAAGATTAAAGGCGGAATAAGCATGTAGAAAGCCCGCTTTAAACTTGTAAGACCAGGGTGCAAGTCCCTGCTGCTCCACCAAAATTTGAACGTCTTCGGCAAAATTTCCGGAGGCGTTTTTTATCCCGTGTGAAAAAAATCCGATGCGGTACGTATAGGGACGTAAAATCAATCTTTGACACTTTTGCGAACGTATGAGCGTTTCAATTTTGATGTAAACATGTGATTTTACGCTCAGATCCGGCCGCTGAGGGCCTTTTTGCATGTTTTCCGGTTTGTTAATAAAACCCCTAAAATGTATACAAAAACTTACAACTCCACGTCCTTTTGGCTTCGCGCTCATGTTTAAGCCTCTTTTGTCGCTTTCGTGATAAAAGCCGAAATGGGCCTTTCATGACGGCGGTGCCTTGCGGATACCGCCATAAATTTCGGGCAAATTCGCGGTATTGCGTTTTTTTGCGGGGAGTTGTATAATAATCATGTTCAATCGGAGACGTAAACGTCATGGGTGGATATTTAATCCGGAAACGGAGCGTTTCAGATGCCGCTCAACTCAGAAATATTATGAGGCGATATGAAGGGGGAATTTTTCCATGAGCTATTTGAATCCAGGTAACGGAATGTTTCAGGAATCTCTAAAATCAGAAATATACGTGGACAAGTCCGGACTCATAAAATATACAAACAGTATTTTGTCAACGAGCCAGAAATATGTTTGTGTTTCCCG
>JAJQAJ010000071.1 GCA_021203865.1 Clostridia bacterium | reverse complement strand
AACTCGCCTACATCTCCGCGTACGGCAGGTACCGGATAGAGTCGGAAGCGCAGGCTGGGAAAGGTTATGCCGACCTCATATTCATGCCTTACGACGCGGGCAGAAATCTACCCATGATAACGGAGCTCAAATACAACAAAACGGCAGATGAGGCGATAGGACAGATAGAGAAGAGGCACTACGTAAAATACTTCGACAAATTTTCGTACAAAGGTGACATTCTTTTCGTCGGAATAAATTACGATTCAGGAAAGGGAAAAGACGGCTCCGACGGCACATACACAGTGAGATTTGAAACAGTAAAAATATAAGTCCAATCCCGTTTTTTACATTCGCATAGGGAGCTATAAATACTGGGACGAGACGGAAACAATCCAGCGGGGCCAATTCACGCTCTCGCGCCACAAGGAATAAAAGGAAATCGTTATGAGTAATTATTTAAATTTGGGAAACGAAAAATTTCAAATCTCACTTAACTCAGAAATATATGTCGACAAGTCCGGGCTAATCGAATATACAAACAAGTCAATATCCACGAGACAGCGTTTCATATGTGTGTCAAGGCCGAGAAGGTTCGGAAAATCCATGGCCGCGGAGATGCTCGAGGCATACTATTGCCGTGGATGTGATTCTCACGCACAGTTTGACGGGCTCCAAATCTCGAATGCCCAAACTTATGAAACCCACATAAACAAATACAACGTCGTGTACATCAACGTTGTCAAATTTATCAACAAAACTGTTGATACCAAATCGGGGATAGAAACTATAAAAGAAAATCTCGTTGATGACTTTAAGACGGCGTATCCGGACATTACGTTCAGAAAAGAAGAGCCAATCTCGATGCTTGAAAAAATCTACGGGGAAAAGAAGATTAAATTTGTGTTTTTGATTGACGAATGGGACAGTCCTTTCAGAGAACAGAAAGCCGACACGGACGGACATGATGATTATCTCGTCTTTTTGAGAAGTCTTTTTAAGGACCAGGAATATGTCGCTCTCGCGTACATGACGGGCATCCACGGGATAAAGAAATTCTGCACCAACTCCTCTCTCAACATGTTCCAGGAGTTTTCAATGGAATTTCCCGGACCTGTAAAACAATACTTCGGGTTCACGGACGGCGAAGTTAAGGCTCTTTGCGCCGAGCGCGGATTTTCATATGACGGCATCCGGGACTGGTATGACGGGTACATATTTGAAAATAAGCCCGGTGAAGACCTCCACATGTACAACTCAAATTCAGTGGTGTCCGCCATTCTTGACAATCAACTTATGAGCTACTGGCCGAGGACCGAATCATTCGAGGATCTCAAACAGTACATAAGGCTCAACAGCGACGGCCTTCATGACGTGCTGACAAAGCTTCTGTGCGGCGACACCTATCAAATTCAGGAGGAAATATTTTTCGAGGATGACACAACCCAGCGATATCTTAACAAAATCCTAAAGCAACTTGTAAATCTCGGCTATCTCGCATATGACAGAGGCAAAAGCTCGGTATACATTCCCAATCTGGAGATCAAAAGAGAATTCATTGAAGTCATAAGCGGTATGGGCGACGACCCCCTAAGCATGCTCGTGAGTCTCTCTTTGGAAATAATTGACACAACTCTCAACAAAGACGGAGAAAAGCTCGCGAATCTTATCGCGAAATTTCATGAGACCTGCGCCCCCACAAGGACGTTCAATGATGAAGCAACACTCGCGGACGTCATGAGATTCGCTTACATCGCCGCGCAAAGCGAGTACAGGATAGAGTCGGAAGCGCAGGCTGGGAAAGGTTATGCCGACCTCATATTCATGCCTTACGACGTGGGCAGAAATCCACCCATGGTAACGGAGCTCAAATACAACAAAACGGCAGATGAGGCGATAGGTAAGATTGGGGACAGGCACTACGTAAAACACTTCGACAAATTCTCGTACAAAGGCGACATCCTTTTTGTCGGAATAAATTACGATTCAGGAAAGGAAAAAGACGGCTCCGACGGCACATACACCGTAAGATTTGAAACTGTAAAAATATGATGTCGAATCCAATTTTATTATCATGCCCTGCCTTTGGCGGGCACAAACCAAAGTGAAAACAGGCTTTTTTTAACCTGGAAAGAACGAAGGAAAACGCGGCCATGTGTTTCTAAGATGCGGAGATATGGAAATGCGGGAAGACGGCGGCGTGATGCGGCACGTTCAGAGCGCCGGACAGGTTTTTTGACGTATTGCAGGTAAAGGAGAACCGTGAACAACATTGTGTACGCGGGCGACGCGAAGGGGGCGGCCTCTTTGAACGCCAGCAAAAGATATTATGAAATAATTTTCTATCCGGAAGGAGGCATGGTCAGAATTGACGGCGCAAAGTCCGAGGTCAACGCGGGAGATTTCGCGCTCGTGCCGGCCGTGAAGGGTATTGCAAGCGTCCCGGAAGGCGACGCGCTTTCGGTTCTCATTGAACAGGCCGTGTTCGCGAACAGGGAAGTCGTCATCCTGCCGGGCCCCAGAAAAGACCTTTCTGACGCCATGGAGAGGGCTGTGACATGGTTTTCTTCCGATGAGTACGGAAAGAGGGCCGTCCTGGACGCCCTCGGAGCTTTGATGTCGGCCCTTGTCGCGTCATACGCCGGGGTGTCACATTCCCCCGTGGTGGATGACCTTTTGAACGTCATAGCGAAAAACATGGGCGACGCGACGTTCGTCCTGGAAGACTACATAAGAAGTCTCCCCTTGAGCTATGACTACGTGAGAAAGATGTTTTACAATGAGGTGGGAGCGAGCCCGCACGAATACATGGTGCTCGCGAGAATCGAAAGAGCCCGCAACATGATGGATAGCGGAGCGAAAAACAAATACAGCGAGTTTTCGGTTTCCCAGATATCGGAGGCCTGCGGCTTTCCGGATCCCCTGTATTTTTCGCGTGTCTTCAAAAAAATATGCGGTGTGTCCCCTTCCGATTACATGGACAAAAATAGATGACGGTGGCAGGATGAATTATCCGAAAAAGTTTCGGGATTTTGTGTTTTCACCTCACGGACAGTGTGACGGGCGGAGCTTAAATGCCGGTTTGGGTTTGAGGTGAGTTTCAATTTTGTCATAATACCCTGATTGTGCCGAGGATTTTGATGTTCAAATTAAGCTTCGGTTTTATAAAGGCTTGGGCATGTTCATATTTGCTTGACGCTTTTCCCAATTAAAAGTAAAATACATGGAGTATTGTTTACGTCTGTCAAGGTGATTACACAATGAAGACCAAAATTTTAAGAAAAACACTGATTGCGTTCACCGCGGTGTGTGCCATAGGCGCGGCCGCATGTCTTTCCGCGTGCTCATCCGGGGGCGGTATAAAGACGAGACATCCCACCGCACAGATTACCATATCGTTCAACGATGAGGACTACACGCTGAAATATAAATTGTACAGAAACATGTATCCCGTCACCGTGCAGCATTTCATAGAACTCGCCAACGCCGGATTTTATGACAACATGATAGTCCATGATTATGAGACTAACGACTGGAAGACCGGCGGATACGCATACTATTCCGATGAAGAAGCGGAAAAACGCGACTCCGTGGAGCCCTATTCCGACGGATACAAGGACGCGAGCTACTATGAGAGCATCTCCAAAGAAGAGGAGTACTACAAAATAGTCAGAGACGGATACGATGACAAGACGTTCACCCCGTCCGTATGGCGTGACGGAGAGGCGAATTACACGAGAGACAACGCCCTCTGCACACTTATAGGTGAATTTGAAAACAACGGCCACAACATCAAAAACGGCGCGCTGTCCGGAGAGTTCGGGTCTTTGAGAATGTATTACACTGACAAGACTTCGACAAGTTTCGTGACCGTCAAAAACGGCAAGGACGAGTACCTGTCCCTTGACTATAAGTATAACAGCGCGACTTCCCTTTTTGCCATCCAGACCGGCACCGCGTCAAGTCTTCCGACAGAGGATTACTGCATTTTCGCCGTTCTTAAAAACAGCAAGTCGGAAGACAAGCTAAATGAACTCATGGACGATATAGCGGACTACATCGATGACACATACGATGAGAGCGATGAGTTCACGGAGTCGGTAGGTGATGTGCATGTCGACAATCTTGAAGAGCTGTCCACGGATGACCAGGGCCAGACGGACACCTTCAGGACAACCGCGGTTCCCATTATAATACGAGAGGTCAGGATAACGAAATACTAAAAAAGTGAGGAGAGATTGGCACGGCCCCGCCGGAAGGCGGGGCTCAAATTTTCAAAAAATTTCTTAACTTTGGTTTATTTTCATTGACAAGGGGCTCACGCGGGGTTATAATCGGACGTGAAATTAACTGCGGTTTAGTTTTAACGGAGGTGGCATATGCCGATAGCCATGGCACCGCTCATGACGGAAGTGACGATAACGAGAATAAGCGCCGAGCAGGAGGTGAGACATCACCTGCAGGAGATGGGGCTCACGGTGGGAAGCCGCGTGACCGTCATCGATCATGCCGGCGGAAACGTCGTCATGAAGGTCCTGGAAGGAAGGGTCTGCCTTGACAAGATGCTCGCGAGGGGTATTCTCGTCGCGTGAGAGAAATTTTTTGCACACATAGGGGTTTCGCTGAAAATGACAAAGCTTTTGAGTGAGTTCACCGTGGGGGAGAAGGGGATCATAATCAAGGTGAACGGTGAAGGACGCGTGAGAAGACGTCTTTTTGACATGGGGATAACTCCAGGCGCCGAGGTTGAGATGAAAAAGAAGGCGCCCTTTGGGGATCCCGTCGATTACGTCGTCCGCGGATATAATCTGACTTTGCGGAAAGCCGAGGCGGCGTGCGTGGAGGTTGACGCGGAAGAGGGAAAGGAGGCGGAGGAATGAAGACATTCGCTTTGGCCGGGAATCCCAATTGCGGCAAGACCACGCTTTTTAACGCCATAACTGGCTCCACGGCGCATGTCGGCAACTGGCCCGGAGTCACGGTCGACAAAAGGGAGGGAGTTTACAAATCGGGTTCCGAAAAAATCAACATCGTCGACCTTCCGGGGATATATTCTCTTTCCCCGTACACGCCGGAGGAGCTCATAGCGAGAAACTACATTCTAAGTGGTGAGGCTGACGGCGTAATAGACATCGTGGACGCTACCAACCTGGAAAGAAACTTATATCTCACGACACAGCTTCTGGAGCTTGACGTGCCCGTGGTGGTCGCCCTCAACATGATGGACGAGGTGGAGGCGAACGGCGACGTCATAGACGCCAGGGCCCTTGAAAGCGCCCTAGGATGTCCGGTTGTGCCCGTGTCCGCCCTCAAAAAGACCGGGCTCAAAGAGCTCATGAAGCGCTGTGCGGAGACTGAACCCAGAAAAGGCACGACTTTCATAGCCGACGCCCTCGGGGACACGCTCCAAAAAGCGCAGGATTATTACGAAAAAGAAGGTGCGTCGTCCGCACTCTTCCACGCGATAAAGCTTCTGGAAAGTGACACGGAGGAACTTTCGTCCCCCGGTGCGAAGAAATTTTATGACGAGCTCGGCATAACCGAGGACATGGAGGCTGATGTCGCGGACGAGAGATACAGGTACATATCCGCCAATTTCTCGACCGCCAAGGTCAAAAAAGAGACAAGGGAGCTCACCAAATCAGACAGGATTGACAAGGTGCTGACGCACAGGGTGTGGTCCATTCCCATCTTCATAGTCATTCTCTTTCTCATATTCCACCTGACGTTCTCTGAAAACCTCTTCTTCCTCAACGGCTTCACCGAGGCCCAGGGCTGGATGCCTGGCCTTGACGAGCTGGGGATAGAAAACGAAGGACTTTTGGAGTTCATAGGCTGGTTCTACGACGCGGGGGTGCATTCACCGGGTGTTATCCTGGCCAACATAGTCGAATGGATATGTGGGCATTTCACTGACGGGATAGCGTATCTCATTGAAATCGGAAACGGCGCGGGATGGGTGTCGAGCCTCGTATGTGACGGTGTTCTGAGCGGCATCTTCGCGGTTATAGGTTTCCTTCCCCAGATTCTTTTCCTCTTTTTGGGATTCTCCATCCTTGAGGACACCGGCTACATGGCGCGCGTGGCGTTCGTTCTGGACAGGATATTCAGAAGGTTCGGAGTGACGGGAAGAGCGTTCATGCCCATGATAATGGGGTTCGGATGCGGGCTTCCGGCGATGGTGAACACGAGGACGCTGTCCGACGAAAAGGAAAGGACGGCGACGATACGGGTTATTCCGTTCTTCTCCTGCGGGGCGAAGCTCCCCATTCTCACGGGAATGGCGGGCGCCATCCTGGAGGTTTTCGGCGTGGGCAACGTCGACTGGATAACCTTCGCGATGTATCTCACGGGAGTCATTGTGGCGATAGTCGCCATTCTGCTCATGAGAAACACGACCATGAGGGGGGCGGTGCCGCCGTTCATAATGGAGCTTCCGACGTACCGCATGCCGGGCTTTAAAAACCTCATGTTACACCTTTGGGACAAATGCAAGCACTTCGTCAAAAAGGCGTTCACGATAATATTCATCTCCACCGTCATCATATGGTTTTTGCAGTCGTTCTCATGGAAATGGGAGTTCCTTTTGCAGGATCCTCAAGATCTCATAGCCGGCGAGGGACTGACGGCCGCCCAGGCCGCCGAAGTCGCGGAGAACCCCGATTACTTCATTGACATGTTCATGGAGGACGGCGAACTCATAGTCGACAGCATGGTCAACCTCAGAACGGATGAGAGTATTTTGGGCAGCATAGGCATGCTACTGCAGCCGATATTCACACCGCTTGGGTTCGGTTCCCAGCTCAATTCAATGGGATGGGTGTTCGCGGTCGCCGCGATAACCGGGCTTGTCGCGAAGGAAAACGTCATAGCGACCTTCGGGGCGCTCGCCGCGGTCGTGGCGTCGCAGTATGTCGACTGGGAGGCTAACGAGGTCGCCGCGTCCGTAGCCATGGTCGAAGGGTCCGGCATAACCGTATCGGGAGTTTTGGCGTTCATAGTCTTCAACATGACCACGATTCCCTGCTTCGCGTCAGTCGCGACGGCGAGGGCGGAGCTTCCCAAGGGAAAACTCAAATGGACGGTGCTTTTCTGGTTCGTCACAAGCTATGTGGCCGCGAGCATGTTCTACACGTGCGGCATGGCCTTTGAGGCCGGCGGGGCATGGTGGTCCGCTCCGGCGTGTTGGATAGTCGTCATAGCCGTGACCGTCCTCATGATAGTTCTCAACAACAAAGGAAAGCTCGAGCGGTTCAAATTCCGCAAGAAAAGAAAGGAAGCCGAGGCCACGGAAGTCGCCTCCTCGGCGGATACAGGCGTATAGGAATGAGCGTTTTTGACATTGTCTTTATAGCGGTTTTCGGTGCCGTGTTCGTCGCCGTGGTCGCTCTGGTGATATACAACCGCATAAAGGGCAAAGGCGGCGGATGTGACGGCTGTGAGGGGTGCCGGGCGTGCCACGCGTCGGGCCGCCATTGTTCCTCATGCAAAATAGCCGCAAAGGCAGCGAAGAAAAACGCCGACAAAAAAGAATAGACAAAGTGAGGGCTCCCTTCGGGGAGTCCTTTTCATGGTGTGCCTGGCAAGCGCACGGTCTAACGGGTGAAAGTCCCGAGCCCGCCCGGCAGTGGGAAGGGCATAGCTTATGGCAAGGGTGTCCATCGTGAGGTGGAATCTGAAGGAAGCCGGCGGCAAACCTCCGGTCCGACGTACAGGAAGCACATTTGAGGTCAGCATGACGGGTAAGGCTGCCGTTGAAGTCGAAGCCCGATAACTGCACGGAAGTCATGCTGATAAATTGTGACGGACACATGGAGGGAAAGAACGCGCGATTACCCAGGGAGGCCTGCGTGGTACGCCGATTAAATTCGGTAAGCGTCGTACAAGGAAACAAGGCGGCGTTGAGCACGCAGGAGTCAGCTGAGGTCAGATGTAGGCGAAAGAAACGAAGCCGAAGGACCGAATCAATAGGAATCCCAAGTACAACAGGGAAAGGAGGAAACGACCATGAAAGCAGAAAACGTCGGGAACGGCGGCTATTCGGGTGAGGATAGTGCGGAACATGAAGGCAACCCGAAAGCGCATAGGTCTTTTCGTCTGATATGGGAGAAATGGGATAGTGCAACGCCGGACCTTTTGGAAAAGGTGTTGGACAGGAACAACATGAACAACGCTTACAAGAAAGTGAAGGCAAACAAGGGTTCGCCCGGGATAGACGGCATGACGGTAAAGGACGCATTGCCATATCTCAAAGAGCACGGGCAGGAGTTAAGGGAGAGAATTGCCAGAGGCAAATATTCCCCGTCGCCCGTGAGGAGGGTAGAGATTCCGAAGCCGAACGGCAAGAAAAGACTGTTGGGCATACCGACAGTCGTTGACCGGGTGGTGCAGGAAGCCATGACGCTTGTTCTTGAACCAATTTACGAAGGCGTGTTCCTCGACGAAAGCTACGCATACCGCCCCGGAAAGAAACAGCATGACGCCGTGTTTAAGGTGAGAGATTATGCGAATGAGGGATACAGGTACGCTGTGGACCTTGATTTGACCGCATACTTCGACAACATAAACCACGACTTATTGTTGCAGTTTCTGCGGAAGGTGATAACGGACGAGAGGGTCATACAAATCGTAAAACGGTTTCTCAAAATCGGAGTCATGATAAACGGGGTGGTAATGGACACCGACACGGGGTCGCCGCAAGGCGGGCCGCTGTCGCCGTTGCTTGCCAATATCTACCTGAATGAGTTTGACCACGAACTTGCGAAGAAGGGAGTGAAATTTGTCCGCTATGCGGATGATATAGTTCTACTCGCCAAAAGCAAGCGTGCGGCGGAAAGACTCCTTGAAAACAGTGTGGCATACCTGGAAGGCAAGCTGAAATTGAAGGTGAATCGGGAAAAGAGCAGAATAGTCACGCTCGGTTATTGTGGAGGAGGAGACGGAAACGATTTCAGGTTTCTCGGCTTTACGCTGGGGAAAGGGAAAGACGGGTTCTATATCCGAATACACAAGAAGTCAATAACGAAGTTTGTTGATGAGTTGAGAAGGCTGTCCTCACGAAAAGTGGTGCAGTCCCTGTCGGAGGCCTTTAAGAGAATAAGGCGCTGCGCACAAGGATGGCTGAATTACTACAAAATTGCGAGTATGAAAAGTCGCATAGAGGAAATCTGTGGCTGGCTACGGCGAAGAATACGCATGTGCATATGGAATCGGTGGAAAAGGGTGCGGACGAAGGTGAGAAATCTTATGAAGTTCGGAATCTCTGAATACGAAGCACACATGGCGGCGAATTGTAGTCGGGGAAAATGGTTCTGTGCGCAACTGCCACAAGTGAATAAGGCTCTGAATAACAAAAGGCTGGAACGCAACGGATATTATGATTTATCCGCCGCATACCAGTCGATGCACGAAAACTATTGAAGTCGCCGTATACGGGTCCGTACGTACGGTGATGTTGAAGGACGGGGGCTAGTCACCCCCTCCTACCAGATTGTCCGGCACGAGTTTGGCGCGTCTTGTGTGGCGATTGGATTAAGCCCCGGCACGTGGCTGTCAGAGCGTAAGGTGCGGCTCTCGCGGATATAAACCGAATGGCAGATTTGTTGCCGCCATAAAGCGGAGACAGCAGGTAAATTCGCGGTCTCGCCTAAGTCCCGGGATAATGAACTCTCCTCCGCGCCGGAACGGTCGGGAATTCCGCATAAAAAGAGCCTCTTCGCCCCCATGGGATTTTTTATTCGCGTTAGTTCTCCTTAGGCTTCCGGGGCTGGGTTGACGCCGAAAAAGCAACTGACCCGGCTTGTCGCCGGGTTCATGCAAAATTTATGTCGCACCGAAAAAGTTCTGGCCGCGTGAAGAAGATTTTTTACGGCATCTCGCTGTACTCCGTCTTCACACTGACGTGAGAGGCGCAGAACGCCACCCCGAGTTTGAATATGTCCTCGTGTCCGAACGCTTTAAGCCTTATGTCATATTCCTTTTCGTCTATCTGGTTTCTTCCCGCCTGGGCCTTCGCGTCAAGATCTTTCTCATCGTCGCACTTTTCGTATTCGAGGACGATTGCGGGAAGGAAGTCCTTGTACTTTTCCTTCGGCACGAGAACCTGGTCGGACTGCGTCCTCGGAAGTTTCTCCTCGGGAATGATATAATACACGTTATCGAGATTCGACAAAATCCCCACGGTCAGAAGTTCATACGCGTGTTCTTTGTCAAGAAGCGTAAAGTTCAGAGAAGTTGCGATGTATCTTTCCAGTGCCTTGCGGAAGGCATTCGCGTCCTTGTTTTTTATCGCCGTGGAAACCTTCTCCCCGGTCGGTATGTCATCGACGAGACACAGTCTGTCACAAATCTCGGATGTGTAGACCTTTCTTACCTCATTGTTGGGTATAGTAAGCTCGCACATGTCACCTTCTAAGGACACGCACATGAGATAACCGGACATGAGAAGAAGGCTGTATATGTGCTTCGAATCGATTTGAAGATCCCTGTACGTTATGTTCTCGTCCACCTTGCATGAAATGCTCCCGCCTTCCACGAGTTTTGTGAGATTAGCTCTTATCCTGGCGTTGGGGTCAAAAAGTATCCCGCTTATCAGCCCGTTTTCAGACGTGTTCACCCAGTACGCCTTCGGTTTGCATCCAGCCATGACATAATTTATAAGAGACCAGGGATTGTAGATTCGCGTCTTGCCCGTCCCGAAACGGTATCCGTTGTACCACTCACGGACCTCTCTCTTCTTTTTTGAACAGCCATAGTCTTGCAATATCTTGTCAACTTCCTCTTCCGTGAACCCGAAATACTGACTGTACCTGTCATTCAGAACGGAGCATACACTAAGATTGTTGAGCCCTGAAAATATCCCTTCTTTGGAAACCCTGGTAATTCCCATGATCACGGCGAATGAAAGGCTCTTGTTGTCCTTTAACGCATTGGACAGAAAAGGCTTAAAAAATTTTATCGCCTCATCGTAATACCTGCCGTTCACGGCTTCCTGAATTGGGTGGTCATATTCGTCCATAAGTATTATGGGCTTCACGCCGTAAAATTTGTGAAGAAGCTCGCACAATAATCTCAGGGATTCTTTATAGTCTGAATCAGACCCCGTGCCGTTCACGATGCGTTCATACAAAGGCGCTTCCAGTATCTCGACATTCCCGTAAAGCTCAGGATGCCGCGTGTATTCGTGCACTATTTCATTTTTGATATCCGAGTACAGTTCATCCCAGCTACTTCCGGAGGGGCCTTTGAGATTCATGTATATGACCGGATACTTCCCCTGTTCGGCTCTGTACTTTTCCCCGCACTCCCAGATTTTGAGACCATTGAAGTAGACGGAGTTATCCTCTTCCGTCTTCTCGAAAAAAGTCTGTATCATGGAAAGGTTGAGAGATTTCCCGAAACGTCTGGGACGCGTTATGAGTGTGACCTTTGAGCGTGTGTCTATCAAGTCTTTTATAAGGAGCGATTTGTCGACGAAATAACCGTTTTCCATCGTGTCGACAAAGTCGGACGAAAGAAGAGCTATATTCTTTCTGTCATTGTCGGTTTCAGGCATAAAACGCCTCCCGTAAATTTTTACCCCTTTATTATACAACGTAAGGGGAAAACAATCAACCCCGCAATACACATCCCTTATTTCGACGTCTGGTTGGTTTTTCCGTAGGTGCGCACGCCATTTTAAAAAAATGCGGGGTTTTTCCGGGTTTTTCGCTATTTTGACGGCGCGCCGGCCGCGCCCGAGCCGGCAAGTTTCCGGCAGATTTCGAATCCCGCTTTTTTTTGTCTCTCATGAGGCGTCGGGCATACGGGGCATAAGAAAAAAGTCGGGTCCCAGCATTTGATTAAAGGCGGGGCATGGTGTATAATGGTCACATAAAAACCTATTGGAGGACGTCATGAAACTTTCCAAAAGAGTGGCTGCGATAGCTCCTTCCATGACGCTCGCCGTGTCAGCGAAAGCCAGTGAACTTCGCGCGCAGGGCGAGAAAGTCATAAACTTCGGCGTGGGGGAGCCCGATTTCGACACTCCCGAGCACATCAAAAACGCCTGCAAAGAGGCGCTTGACAAGGGGTACACGAAATACGTGGCCGCGGGCGGTCTTCCCGCCCTGAAGGACGCGGTCGTGAGAAAGTTCAAAAGAGAGAACGGCCTTGATTACAAACCCTCTGAAATAGTCATATCCAACGGCGCGAAACACTCCATATACAACGCGGTTTTCGCGACGATAGACGAGGGCGATGAGGTCATAATTCCCGCGCCCTATTGGCTTACCTACCCCGAGACCGTGGCGTGCTGCGGCGGCGTGTGCAGGTACGTGAACACGACAAAGGAGAGCGGGTTCAAAATGAGCGCGGAAGAGCTTGAGGCGGCGATAACCCCTAAGACGAAAATGCTCATCTTCAACAGCCCCTGCAATCCCACGGGCGCCGTCTACACGAAGGAGGAGATAACGGCCATAGCCGATGTCTGCGTGAAGCATGACATAATAATCCTCGCCGACGAGATCTACGAAAAACTTGTGTACGGCGGCGCGAAACATTTCTCCTGCGCCGAGGTGTCTAACGAGGCGAAGGCGCACACGATAATCATAAACGGAGTGTCGAAATCGTATGCCATGACGGGCTGGAGGCTAGGATATCTCGCCGCGCCCGAAAACGTCGCCAAGGCCTGCTCGTCGTTTCAGAGCCACGCCACGAGCAACGTCAACACGATGACGCAGTACGCCGCGATAGCCGCCCTCGACGGCGACGAGAAGCCGGTGGAGGACATGGTGAAGGAGTTTGAGAGGCGCCACGACATCGCGATAGACATTCTGGAAGGCTATAAAAAAGAGCTCGGACTCGACTACATCCGTCCGGACGGCGCGTTCTACGTCATGCTTGTCTGCGACATGTTCTACGGGAAAAGCTACAAGGATACGAAGATAGAGGGGTCCTTGCAGCTTTCCGACCTTCTCATGACGCACGAAAAGATAGCAATAACCCCGGGTGTGTGTTTTGGTGACGACAGTTGCATAAGGATATCCTACGCGCTCTCGGAAGGCGAACTTCGAGAAGGTCTTGAAAGAATTGCCGATTTTTTCCGGCAAGTGAAGTGAGCGGGCGGTTTTGTTAAAATTATGGGAAATTTTTGCCAAAGGTATTGAATTTTGCCCGTTTTATGGTAAAATGTCCGTAAGGTCTAGCGATAGATTGGGAGGACGTTAAATGTTAAAAGTAATATGCGGGCTCAAAGGTGCCGGCAAGTCAAAAGAGATTTTGGCCCTCGCGAACGAGGATGCCAAAAAGCTCAAAGGCATAAGCATCTTCATCACCAAAGGCAAAGACTACATGTATGAGCTCGACAGGAACGTCAAGTTCATAGACGCGGAGGAGTACGAAATATCGGGGGAGGAGGCCTTTCTCGGGTTCGTCAAAGGAGTGGCCGCGGCAAACAGCGACACCGAATACCTCTATCTGGACGGGGCCGCGAGGATATGCGGCAAGGACACGGAGGAGCTTGAAAGCCTTCTTTTGGAGCTTCAGAAGCTGGGGTCCGTCGAAAACATCAGCATAACGCTGACATGCAGTTACACCGGGGAGGACATCCCCGGGTTCGTTAGGAAATATATGTGAAAAGCCGGCTGCACGGAGAATGCGGCCGCTTGCGTTTTTGCCCGTTCGAGAAGACGGGTTGTTACGGGAGAGAGATGTATGTATTTTGTAAGCACCCGCGGGGGAGACGAGAGGGTGACCTCGCCCGAGGCCATAGTCAGGGGAATCGCGTCTGACGGAGGACTTTTCGTGCCGGAGAGTTTTCCGCGCGTGACGGACGACGAGCTTGAAGAGATGCTCAGGATGGATTATTCCGAAAGGGCGGCTCTCATCATGGGTAAATTCCTTGACGAATACGACATGGACGAGCTTTTGTCTGAATGCAGGAGGGCGTACTCTAAATTCGAGCATGACGTCGCGCCGCTCATCTGCATGGAGGGAGGACCTTACGTTCTGGAGCTCTATCACGGTCCCACCTGCGCCTTCAAGGACGTCGCGCTGACAATTTTGCCATACCTCATGAGAAGGGGATTGAGGCTTTGCGGCATAAAGGACGACGTCATGATTCTGGTCGCCACGTCCGGTGACACCGGCAAGGCCGCTTTGGAGGGTTTCAAAAACACGTTTGGGGACAAGATATGCGTTTTTTACCCATCGGATGGCATCTCAAAAATGCAGAAGATCCAGATGTGCACGACCGAGGGTGAAAACATAGACGTCATAGGCGTGCAGGGTGATTTCGATGACTGCCAGAAGGCCGTGAAAACCCTCTTTGCCGATGAGGAGTTCAAGGCGAAACTAAAAGATAAAGGCTACGTCGTGTCTTCCGCCAACTCCATAAACTTCGGCAGGCTCTGTCCGCAGATAGTTTATTATTTTTCCGCTTATCTCGACCTCGTCACGGGTGAGAGGATTGAGATGGGTGATGAGGCCGATTTTGTCGTGCCCACGGGAAACTTTGGGAACGTGCTCGCGGGATATTACGCGAAACTCATGGGTCTTCCCGTGAGAAGACTGCACTGCGCGTGCAACTCCAATAACGTCATTGAGGAATTCTTCCAGCGCGGTGAATATGACAGCGTGAGGGAGCTCATAAAGACCACGTCACCCGCGATGGACATTCTCGTCGCCTCAAACATAGAGCGTCTCATATTCGAGGTCAGCGGCCGCAACGGCGCTCTCACGGCGGAGCGCATGAAGGAGCTCAAAGAAACCGGCAAGTTCCGCGTGACGGATAAGGAAAGGGGTGACATCCAGCTCATCTTCGACGCGGGTTCGGCCAATGAGGACGAGTGCGTGGAGGCGATGTACAATCTCTTCGTGCGCACGAACTATACCCTGGACACCCACAGCGGATGCGCGATGAAGGTTTTGGACAGCTGGCACGCCAACAACAGAAAGGACCAGACGACGCAGGTGCTGGTCTCCACCGCGAGCCCCTACAAGTTCCCGCAGGACGTTCTCTACGCCGTCACCGGCAACGACGTCAAAGACTGTTTCAAGGGGATGAAGAGGCTTCACGCCGCGACGGCCATGCCCGTCCCCAAACAGCTTTCCTCGCTCAAAGATAAGCCCATTGTATTTGAGAAGGTCATACCTCCCGAAGACGCCGGAAAGGTCGTTTTGGAGTTCGCGGACGGCATGTCCCATAAAGTTGCCCGCCCTTCAGAGGAGGATTAAAAAACCGTTCATCAAAAAAGACATGCGAGGCGCTTTTCCGCAAAAATCCGGGAAGGCGTTTTTTAGTGGCGACCTTTTTTTGATGCGCGGCAAAATCGCGGCCGGAGTTCTCGGCTAAAAATGAAATTTTCCGAAATCAGCCGAAAAAATTTATTGACTCGCGTAGTGAAAATGATATAATCATGTCAAATATCGGGAGGCATGACATGGAATACATCAGACGTCACCTGGAAGCGGAAATTTTAGATGTCAGCAAATATTATTCGGCCATTCTTTTGACCGGTCCCCGTCAGTCGGGAAAAACGACGATGCTCAAAAAATTGTCGGAAGAGGAAGGCCGGGGGAGAAAGTATGTCTCGCTTGATGACATCGATATCCGTTCTCAGGCCATAAACGACCCCAAAGGCTTTTTGCAGCAGTACTCACCGCCGGTACTCATAGATGAAGTTCAGTATGCTCCCGGGCTTTTCACATACATCAAAATTTACATAGATTCCCATCATGGGGCGGGTGATTTCTGGCTCACGGGCTCACAAATATTCCGTCTGATGCGTGGTGTGCGGGAATCCCTTGCCGGCAGGGTCATTCTTTTTTCAATGTCTCCGCTCTCTCAAAGAGAGATAGACGGCAAAGACAATGTTCCTTTCACCACGGATTTTGAGAGTCTTTTGAAGGAAAGCGAAAAGGCCGTGCCAAAGACGCGCTCCGAAATATACGAAAGTCTTTGGATGGGCGGGATGCCCGGCAGGCTGAGAGGGACAAAGAAAGATAGGGCGGAGTATTATTCCTCGTATATTTCGACTTATGTCGCCAGGGATGTCGCAGATTTGGTTGGACATATCGACGCGATAAAATTCAACGCGTTCGTGCGTTCCGCCGCCGCGAGGTGCGCGCAGCTTGTCAATGTCACCGCCATGGCCGAAGACGCCGACATATCAAACGACATGGCGAAAAACTGGCTGAACATTCTGGAAACGCTTGGAGTTGTGTTTTATTTGCGTCCGTATTCCAACAATGCTTTGAAACGCACAATTAAGACGCCGAAGCTTTACTTTTCCGACACCGGTCTTGTCGCGTATCTTTCGAGATGGACATCACCCGAGGTTGCTGAATACGGCGCTATGGCGGGTGCTCTTTTTGAAAATTATGTCGTCTCCGAAATTATGAAAAGCTACACCAACGCCGGGATTGAGCCGGGACTTTACTATTACAGAGACAGAGACACCAATGAGATAGACATTCTCATTGAAAGTGACGGCAAGCTTTGTCCCGTCGAAATCAAAAGGACGGCATCTCCGGACAGGAGGATAACCAGGACGTTTTCACTTATAGAAAAATCCCCCTTGGAAAGAGGGACCTCCGCGGTGATCTGCACGAGCGACAGGCTGTATTCGTTTGACAGCCGCAATCTCGTCGTGCCCGTCTGGCTCATATAAATAAGCCGGCGTGCCGGGGCGGCGCGTCGGCGAAGCTTCATCTTACAGTCAGTTAATGGCGCGCGCTCTTATCACGCCTGATGCGGACGCGACTTTTTTGAGGTCTTCGTCCGTTATTTTTTTGTCCGTGTCAAACACGGCGTATCCGAAGCCGCCTCTTGTCGAGCTCGCGCTGTTCACGCAATTTCCGGGGACGAGTGCGGTGATTTTCGCTATCATGTCGGGGGTGGCCCTGTAGATGACACAAAGTCTCGCCTTTCCTGCCCTTTCCGCGGAGAGGTTCGGGAGGTTGACGCTGTTTATGATGTTGCCGTTGTTGATGTAGGCCAAAAGCTCGTTTGCCGCCATGACGGCGCAGTTGTCCTCGGCCTCCGGGGTGCTGGCGCCCAGATGGGGCACGCACACGGCGTTTTTGACGCCGATGAGGGAGTCCGTGGGGAAGTCCGTTATGTACCTTGAAAGTTTTCCGCTTTCGAGCGCCCTTATCACGGCCGCGTCGTCGACGAGATCGCCTCTTGAATTGTTTATGAGGACGGCGCCGCTTTTCATTTTAGCGAGCGTATCATCGTTAAACATCGCCTTCGTTTCCGGCGTCAGAGGAACGTGTACGGTTATGAAGTCGCACGTTTTGAAGATTTCCTCGTTTGTCGAAAGCTTTATGGACGACGAGAGCCGCACCGCCCTTTCCGCCGAAAGGAAGGGGTCCGCGCCGTAGACGTTCATGCCGAGGGCGGCCGCCGCGTTGGCGACGTCCACGCCTATCGCGCCGAGGCCTATGACGCCGAGACATTTGCCCATTATCTCCCGGCCAGCGAATTCGGCCTTTCCCTTTTCAACGGCTTTGGACACATCCCCGCAGCCTTTCAGGGATTTTGCCCAGTCTATCGCGTCGACTATCTTTCTCCCGCCGAGGAAGAGTTCGCATATGACGAGCTCCTTGACCGCGTTGGCGTTCGCTCCCGGCGTGTTGAAGACGGCTATGCCTTTTTCCGCGTATTCGGCGCAGGGTATGTTGTTTGTTCCGGCGCCGGCTCTCGCGACGGCTAAAAGTTCGGGCCCGGGAACGTAGTCCGCCATCTGCGCGGAACGCACCATGATGCCCGTCGGATTTTCTATTTTGTCGCCGTACTCACAGCCGGAAAAGAGCTTTTCCGCGAGCGGACTTATGTTGTTGAGTTTGAGGATTTTCGTCATGTCACGCGTTCTCCTTCTCAAATTTCTTCATGAACGTTATGAGCGCCTCGACGCCTTCGACGGGCATGGCGTTGTAGATGCTCGCCCTCATGCCGCCGACGAGACGGTGCCCCTTGAGGGAAAGCAGACCTTCTTTTTTCGCCTCGGCTATGAATTTCGCGTCGAGCTCGTCCGAGCCCGTGACGAAGGGGATGTTCATTATCGAGCGGTATTTCTTCTCGACGTTGTTTTTGTAGAGCTTCGATTCGTCTATGAAGTCATAGAGAAGTCCGGCTTTGTAGACGTCTCTCTCATGAATCGCCTTGACACCGCCCTTCGCCTTCAAGTCTTTGAGGACGAGATTTGCCATGTAGATGGAAAAAGAAGGGGGTGTGTTGTAGAGCGAACAATTTTCATCCTGCACCTTCCATTGAAGCATGGTCGGGCAGATTTTGAGAGGGTCCTGGATGAGCTCCCTTTTCGCTATGACTATCGTCACTCCGGCGGGGGCGAGGTTCTTCTGCGCGCCCGCATATATCACCGCGAATTTTGAAACGTCAATTTCGCGCGAGAATATCTCCGACGACATGTCGGCGACGAGGGGCGCGTCCGTGACCGGAAACTCGGGGTAAACCGAACCGAAGATTGTGTTGTTTGAAGTTATGTGAAGGTAGTCCGCTCCCGGTGTGTATTCGAGCTTGTCAAGATCGGGGATGTATGTGTAGGTTTTGTCGGACGAGTCACCTATCTTCACGGCGTCCCCGTAGATTTTCCCTTCCTGCCAGGCTTTTTTCGCGAAGTTGCCCGTCACGATGTAGTCGGCCTTTCCGGTGTGCATGAGATTCAAAGGCACCGCCGCGAACTGTGTGCTCGCCCCGCCCTGCAAAAAGAGCACGGCGTAGTCCTCCGGGACGTTCAGAAGCTCGCGGACCAGAGCCTCCGTCTCAGACACCATTGCCCCGAACGCCTTGTCCCTGTGCGATATCTCGCATATCGACATCCCTGTCCCCGCGAAATCCAGAAACTCCGCCTGAGCTTTTTTCAGAACGGCTTCCGGAAGGCAGGACGGCCCGGCCGCGAAATTGTAAACTCTCATAATGTTCCTCCGTACGGTTTATTCATTGTTTATGCAAAAAATTGCATATTTCACGAAATTATGCAGAAAACAACCGGATTTATGCATAAATCATGCATATTCACGACAATAAGATTATAACTGAAAACGCCGCGGATGTACAACAAAATAAGACGGCGCGTTCAAATAATCAGAGACTAAGGATACAAAAATTGAATGTCAATCAATAAAGCGGACCCGGTTTTGTAAGGTCGGCCAAAAACGCTTCCCCCTTTATTTTTATGGGACGGGACCGTGGCCCCTTTCGCTTCGTGGAATTTTTATCCTTATCCCCGCCTCAATCGCCGCGCCATCTTTTATGGGCGTTTTTAAATCTTTTGCCGATTGCCGAGCGTGACTCCGTCATGAAGACATCACAAAACGAAAAGGCATGAGGGCAGGACGCCGGGCTTTTTTCAACGCCCGACTTTTCTTCCCCGCGGAGCGCCCGCAAGAGCGGCACATATGCCGCGGCGAAAGTTTCGCCATAGCGCCGGATGAGAAGGCGGGGAATATGCCGAGCCCGCGGGTTTTTGGGTTGGGTCTTATATTCGCACCTTGGGTCATTTGGACATATGGCGTGCGTTTTCATTTCTCTTTTCGAGGCACGCGCGATTTGTGCCGCCGCCCGACGGGTTTGTAGGGCGCGGCCTTTTTCTTCGCACGGATGCGGGCAAAGCGAAGGTGACGGCGAAAAGTCCCCGTCTTGCGGCGCCGTTTCAAAGTGATTTTTCGGCATTCGGAAAAAAATTTTTTCTTTCCCGCGGTCAGAATTTTTTCGCGCGGGGATATTGAGGGGCGTCGGAAAAAGACTTTCCCGGGGCGCGTCCGTCCGTCATTTGGCGCGGCGCTGAAGTTTACGCCCAACATATTGCGTTTTCACGCACACGGCGAAGTAAGCCACGCCACGTAAAAGCCCGCCATCTCATCGTCGTTTTCGGGGGATTTACGCCATCGTACGTGGGCAAATATGCCCGATTGAGTGGCCGTCTTTTAATTTTAACCTGAATTTTTTGCTTCAATGCTATTTACATTTGCGTTTTTATATTGTAAAATACAAGAGTATTATTTTGTCTACCGGGCCGATTGTGCGATTTAAGACCGGGAAGACATGATTCGAGAGGTTTTTAACATATGAGTAAAGGCAAGCAAACGCAAAACGAAATCCGGCAGACGCCGGCGCCAGTCGCCCAGCAGCCTGCGGAACCTCGCAAAAAGGCCGATGTCATAATTGAGAAAGTCGACTGTCTTCTCAGCACATCCAACGCCATAGTCAGCAGGGTTGACAAGACCGCGTCCAACACGTCGTTCCTGTCCCGGCAGAACAGCGAAATCTTCGAGAGAACGCTCGAAGAGAACGCCGCGCTGAGGCAACAGATCAAATACATCGCACAGCAGACTCAGTCGATGTATGACAAAATGAACGACGCGATAAGTCTTCTCGTCAAAAAGATTGACGATCTCCAGGCGTCCGTCGCGCATGTCGGGGAGAACACATCGTTCAGCGTGGACGACATCGCCGACGCCGTCATGAAGCGCCTTGGGAACGGAGAACTCGCCGACGCCGTCATGGCACGTCTCGGAAACGGTGAACTCGCTGACGCTGTGGCGTCGAGGATTGACTATGACGCCATAAACGACGGTGTGGAGGAAGTGTTCGCCGAATACTTCGCCGCGGAAGAGGTAGAGGATACGGAGGAAGATGCCGCGGCCGTCTCCGTGAACGATACAGCGGACAGCTCGGATATTGCGAGAAAGGTCGCCGACATGATACGCGTTTCAAACGCGCCCGTGCAGGAGATTGTCTCCGCCGACGACATCGCCGCCAAGGTTGCCGAACAGCTTGCGTTCGCCTCCTCCGGCATAGACACGGAAGAGCTCGCGGAAAGCATCGCCGAGAAGATAAACTCGGACCGCGTGAATGCTCCCGAGGCGGGCACGGAGATAAACTACGAACAACTCTCGAATCTTATCGCACAGAAAATCGGCATAGAAATAAACACGGAGGAGAACATCGACTACGACAGGCTCGCGAAGCTTGTCGCTGACAGAGTCGGCCCCGCGCGCGTGAGTGAAACGCGCGTTATGGACACGTCCTATGAAACCGGGCCCAAATCTAGCGCCGAGGATGAATACATCGATGTCGACGCCATAGACGCCGAGGACTTCAACTATGAACTTTTGTCCGAACTTATCACGGAGCGTCTCACGAGCGAAGAAAACATCGGCGCGCTCGCGGGGAAGCTCGCCGAGAAGATAGATGTTGAGGAGGAGTTCGATGTCGAGGGAGTCGCCGACATCATCGCGGACAGGCTTTCCGGCGAGAAGACGCCCGTGACGGAAGTTATGAGCGCTCCCGTGACACACACCGTCTCGGAGGAGACGCACAGTTTCTATGAAACTTTGAATTACGACAGACTCGCCGCGCTAGTTGCGGACAAGCTTAGCGAGCATGATGACATAGTGGTTGACGAGTTCTTCGATTATGAGAAACTCGCCGACATTCTCGCGAACAGGATTGAGTGGCCCGCGGCGGAAACTTCCTTCCAAAGCGCGGAAAATAGTGTGAGCGTCGAGATGGATTACGACCTTCTCGCGGGGAAAATTGCAGCTTTGATTCCCGCCCAGAAGACGGCGGAGCCCGTCACCGTCAAAGAGACGAGCTTTGAGACCGCGAGAGGCTACGATGAGGACGCCGCGCAAAGCATCGCCGCCGACATAGACTATGAGCTTTTATCCGACCTTATCGCGAAAAGGATAAACGTCGAAACTCCCGAAAGAGCGAACGACATGCCGGTGGAGGTAACAGTCGACGTGGACTTAGAGGAGCTTTCCGATTTGATATCGAAAAAGGTAAAAATGGAGACCGCGGAAGAGACCTACACGGAAAGCTATGCGGAAAATTCCGGCGCCGCTTTGAACATGGATTATGAACGCCTCTCCGAAATGATAGCGGAGAAAGTCGCCGTGCCCTCGCCCGAGGTAATAATTGATTCAGGGGAGATAGCGGAGAAAATAGTCGAAAGGATGGACATCCCCGATTTCACGGAGATAATGGATGTGACGATAGACTATGAAGAGCTCGCCGCGCTTCTCGCGGAAAGACTCATAGGCGAGGAGTATCCGAATGAGGAAATCGTCGAGACCGCGACGGAGGCCGAGGATGTCGATGAGGAGGGGGCTGAGCGCGAAGCCGTCGACGAGACAATTGAAGAGCTCGATTACGAAATTTTGACTGACGTCGTCGAGACGGCGGTCCAGGAGGCGATAGCTTCCCTCGACATAGATTATAGGCAGATAGCAAAAAGCATAGTAGATTACATTGATGAGATAGAGGAAAGCGAGTTCGACGGGGTGGAAAATATACCCGATGAGGAGGATGCTTCCGAGGGAGAGGGAAACGTCGATTACGCGAGAATAGGACGCATAGTTCAGCGTGGCGTGACAAGGGGAATAGACGAGGTAAGGAAAAACGATTATGAGGAGCTTTCCGACGTCGTCGCCAAAAAGGTCGTTGACGCCATGGACTACACGGACGGCGAAGACGAGGAAGACCTTGACTTCGATTTTGTCGATTACGGAAAGGTATCCGACATCGTGCGTGAGGTCGTGACGGATATTCTCGAAAAAAGAGCGGAGAGCGACGCCCCCGCGGAGGCCGTGATAAGCGAGGAGAAAGTTGACGAACTTTCCGAAAGCATAGCAAAATCCGTGGCGGAGATTCTGCCCACCGGGTATGACGTCACGGTTGACGAAGAAGGATGCGAAAAAATAGCGAGGGCCGTCTTTGAAAGGATTGACGCTGGCGAGCTCGCGAAAAAAATTGTCGACGCGCTTTCGGGCGAAACCATACAGGGCGAAAGCGTAGAGATTTATGACAAAATCGACACCGCGAAAGATGAGGTGGTGGACAGAATAACCGCCGTCATGGAAGGCGAGCACATCGAAATAAACGCCGACAGTCTAAAAATCGACATAAATTATGACGAGCTTTCCGAGAAAGTGGCAGAAAAGCTCACAGTCGAGAGCGAAACCGTGACAGAGCATTTCGCGGGGCTCGACGACGCGTCCATAGAAAGGATTTCCGACATCGTCCTTGAAGAGGTCAAAAAGTACCTGGGCGAAGGTGGGGTGATAGAGAAAAAAGTCGACGTGGTAGACGAAAGGGCAAAAGAGATTCTCGGCATCCTTGAAAGCGGCGTCGTCATGGCGGAAAGAGAAGTTGCAGGGGATGAGGTAAGAGGGCCGGAAAATACGGCGCCTTCCGATGAGCGGCCCGAAGAGGCGGAAGAAGAAAAGGACGAAGAGGAAACTTCGGCCCCTACGGCGTATTTTGACGAGGCGGAAGACGAATACGTCGATGACGGAGAGCTCATCACCATAAGCGACCTTATAGGCGACATGGAGATAGAGGACGAGACGGAAGATGTAAAGATAAAGGAGAAGGAAGCGAAAGAGAAAGAGCCCGTTGAAGAGGTTTTAATAATTCTTGACCAGACGGTGCCCAAGGTACGCCAGCACGCCGCGAAAAGAGACGAATCACAACCCATCACCGCTGATTTCGGGACAATGATGAAGTACAACAGGAGCTTCATTTCGAGGATAATCCAAGGCTCCGATGACATAAAGACGTTCTACGGGAGAATAAAGACGGCGTTTCTCGCGTACAGGAAGGTAAACTCAAATCTCTCGTGGGGCGGCGAGAGGTTCAATAAAGGCCGGGAGACGATAGGACGGCTTAAAATTCGAGGCAAGACTTTGGTTTTGTATCTCGCCCTCAATCCGCAGGAGTTCAAAGAAACCGTCTATCACCAGGTTGACGCCTCAGACATCAAGTCAGTTGCGAACACGCCGATGATGGTCAAAGTGAAAAGTCCGCTCGGCGCGAAGAAAGCCATCCGTCTCATTGACAACCTTCTCGCGAGGCGCGGCGGCATAAAGCAGAACGTCCGCGAAAGAGACTATGTCGCGATGTACCCGTATGAGACGACAGAGGAGCTCATAGAGGAAGAACTCATCAGAACGACCGGAAAGGACGGAAAAGAAGAGTGAAAATGAGGGGTTGAATGAGAAGTTCAACCCCTCACATAACGTGAAGAGGACAAGGATTAGTGGAAGACAAAAAAAATGAGAGGAAGGGAAGCTCCGGACAGAAAGGGAGCCGCAGAAGGAGCGGCGGACAGCGCGGCGTATCTTCCGGTGCCCCGGATATTGACACAAAAAAGAAACTTTCCGTCAGGGGTAAGGGACATGGGACGCCGGCCGCTCATAAGCCCGCGGCGAAGATGGGAGCCACGCGTGAAGGACAGAAAGACGACGGCGTCAAGGTGATGTTTTTTGGCGGCGTGGGCGAGATAGGCAAGAACATGACGGCCGTTGAGTGCGCGGGTGACATCGTCATAATAGACGCGGGGGCGATATTCCCCACGGAGGACACGCCGGGGATAGACCTCGTAGTGCCGGACATCACGTACCTCGTGGAAAACAGGGACAAGATACGCGCGCTCATAATAACGCACGGGCACGAGGACCACATAGGAGGGGTGCCTTACCTTTTAAAAGAGATAAAAGGCGTCAGAATCTTCGGCACGGCGCTCTCCCTCGCGCTCATAGACAATAAGCTCCACGAGCACAGGATAACCGAATACGATACCCGGACGGTGAAAGCCGGGGACAGGATTAAGATAGGCGTGTTCGGCTTTCATTTCATAAACGTCACTCATTCGATTTCCGGGTCGCTCGCGCTTGACATAACGACGCCGCAGGGCACCATATTCCACAGCGGGGACTTTAAAATAGATCTCACGCCCGTCGCGGGCGCGCCGATTGACCTAAAATCCATAGCCGACGTCGGCGAAAAAGGGGTTATGCTGTATCTTGGCGAGAGCACTAACATAGAGCGGCCCGGGTACACGATGAGTGAGAAGACCGTGGGTGAGGCACTCGACAGGATTTTTGAAGAGCATTCGTCGAGGCGCATAATAATAGCGACGTTCGCCTCAAACGTTCACAGGATCCAGCAGATATGCGACATCGCCAAGGCGCACGGAAGGGTGGTCGCGCTTAACGGCAGGTCGATGCTCGCCATAATCGAGGCGGCGGAGAAGATAAAGGAGATAACCGTGCCGCAGGGTGTCCTCGTCGACATCGGCAAACTCAAAAACTACAAAGACAGCCAGATTGTCATAGTCTCCACGGGGAGCCAGGGAGAGGCCATGAGCGGACTCACGCGCATGGCGAACGGCGAGAACAGGGACGTCGTCATAGGGAAGAACGATTCGGTCATAATCTCCGCGTCTCCAATCCCCGGGAACGAGAAGTCCATATACAAGGTCATAAACAGCCTCTGCAAAAAGGGCGCCGACGTCGTGTATGAGGCTTTGGAGCACGTGCACGTCTCCGGGCACGCCTGCCGCGAGGAGCACAAAATAATGCATTCGCTGCTCCGTCCCAAATACTTCATCCCCATCCACGGAGAGTTCCGGCACCAGAAGATGCACGCGAGGCTCGCCGTCGAGCTTGGCATGAAGGAGCAGAACATCTTCCTCGCCGAAATAGGCAGCGCGTACGAACTCAAAGGCGGCGTTGTGAGAAGGGTTCAGAACATTCCCGCAGGGTCGAGGCTCGTCGACGGGGAAGGGATTGAGGACGAAAAAGCGAGCATCGTTGTCAAGGACAGAAAGCAGCTTTCAGAGGAGGGACTTTTCATTGTCTCGGTCGCCGTGTCGAACGGACTTGTCCTCGGAGAGCCCGTCATAAACTCGAGGGGATTTGTCTATGACTTCCACAGGAACTATCAAAAGGAGATGCGGGCGGTCGTCGACGAGGTGATAGAAAACTACGACCTCAAAAAAGGGTCTTCGGACGAGCTCAAAAAACGCATAAAGCGCGCGCTCCAAAACTACATATTCAAAAAGACCCGTCAGTCGCCCATGGTGGTGGCCACGGTGGTGGAAATTTAGATGGAAGATAAAGATTTCACATACGCGCACAGGGACACCGGAAAGGCGGAAAGACCGTCGGTCACGGCGGCGTTCAATAAGGTGAAGCTCCCGGACGAAATCTCGGCGCTTCGTGCGGAGGCGAGAAAAAGGGAGATACCCACGGCGGACGACGAGACTTTGAATTTTCTTCTTTTTGAAATTCTCTCATCCGGGGCGGAAAACGTCCTGGAGATAGGTTGCGGGGTGGGGATATCCGCGGCCGCCATCCTTGACGCCGCGCCCAAAGTCAAGGTCACTACCATAGAAAAGGACGCCGATTTTTTGAAGGAGGCCGGGGAAAATTTCGCGGCGCTGGGGCTTAAAGACCGTGTGAGGCTTCTGGAAGGCGACGCGGGGGAGATTCTGAAAGGCATTTTGGGACCTTTCGACTTTGTTTTCCTGGACGGGCCCAAGGTTCAGTATCTTAGATATCTTCCCGACATAAAAAGGCTGCTTCCCGCGGGTGGAGTGCTTTTCGCGGACGACGTCCTTATGTACGGTTATGTGACGGGCGAGAGGGAGACACCTCGGAAAAGACAGTCGATTGTAGGGCACATAAAAGAATACATTGACGCGGTGACGGGCGATCCCGGCCTTCACACGACCATAGTCAACATAGGCAACGGGGTCGCGCTCTCGGTGAAACTCTCATGACAAAAAATGTCGAACTTCTCGCTCCCGCGGGGAATCCCAAAAAACTTGACACCGCGCTTTATTTTGGCGCGGACGCCGTGTACGTCGGGGGCAAGAATTTTTCTCTCCGCGCCTTCGCGGATAATTTTTCGGACGGCGAGCTTTCCCGCGCGGTGAAAACATGCCACTCGCTCGGGAAGAAGATATACGTCACCGTCAACATTTACGCTAGAAATCAGGATTTCGGAGCGCTTGAAGATTATTTTTCGTTTCTGGAGTATGCCGGCGTCGACGCCGTGCTCATATCCGACCCCGGGGTTCACGCCGTGGCGAGAAAGGCGGCGCCGGGACTCAAAACACACATATCCACGCAGGCGAACACGACAAACAAACACGCCGCGAAGTTCTGGGCGGACGAGGGCGCGTCGAGGGTGGTCCTCGCGAGAGAGCTCTCCATAGATGAAATTGCCGAAATACACGGCTTCGTGCCGGGTCTGGAGCTTGAGGCCTTCGTGCACGGCGCGATGTGCATCTCTTACTCCGGAAGGTGCCTTCTTTCCGACTATCTCACGGGCAGGAGTTCAAACAGGGGCGAATGCGCGCAGCCGTGCCGCTGGAGCTATTACGTGAGAAAATCCGACGAGCTCTCTGACACCGGCTGGATGGAGATAGGCGAAGACGAGAGAGGGACGTACATATTCAACTCAAAGGACCTCAACATGTCCGGGCACCTCGAAAAGCTCGCCATAGCCGGGGTCTCGTCTTTTAAGATAGAAGGAAGGATGAAGAGCGAATATTACCTTGCCACTGTCATAAACGCGTACAGGCGCTGCATGGACTTCGGCTTCGACGAGGCGGTGGAAAGGGAGCTTCTGACCGCCGCGCACAGGGAGTACACCACGGCGTACGCCTTCGGAAAAAACGACGAAACCGTCAATTACGACGACAGCCAGGCGAAAGGTGACTGCGACTACATAGCGAACGTTCTGGGCATGGAAGGAGGCTTTGTGCTCGCGGAGATGAAGACGCGTTTCAAAAAAGGCGACACGCTGGAAATACTGTCGCCGTCCGGAAACTTCGGCAAATCCTTCACAGTGGAGGAAGCTTTCAGAGAGGACGGCGAGGCCGTCACGGACTGCAAACTCGTGCAGGAGGTATACAGGCTTTCCTGTCCTTATGAGCTTTCCGCCGGCGACATTCTAAGACGGAGACAAAAGTGACCATGGATTATAGATGCGAGAGCGTTTACAAAAAAATCAGGACCAATTCGGCCCTAGTGACCGTCCCAGGCTCAAAGAGCATCACGGCGAGGGCTCTTCTTTTAAGCGCTCTCGCGAGGGGTGAATCGGCCCTCACGGGCGCCCAATTTTCCGACGACTGCCGGACTTTCATCGACTGTCTCAAAGCGCTCGGCGTGCCTTGCGAGATGGAGGGGGACAAACTTTTCATTGACGGTTGCGAAGGAGTACTTCCAAAAAGTGAGGCGAAAATAAACGTCGGAAGCGCCGGGACGGCCGCGAGATTTCTGACTGTGCTTCTTTCTTTCAGCGACGGGGTGTACGAGGTGGACGCCTCCGACCAGATGAAGGCCCGGCCCATGAAGCCGCTTCTGACGTCCCTTGAAGACGCCGGGGTGAAATTTGAGTATCTCGGCGTAGAGCACTCTTTCCCGTTCGTCGTGCGCGGGACGAAGGACATAAAGGATGAGATAAAAATCGATGTCACCAAGAGCAGTCAGTATCTTTCCGCGTATCTCATGTGCGCGCCGACTCTGGGAAAGCAGGTTAAAATTAACCTTGCCGGAAGTCACGGGAGCGGATACGTCGACATGACCCTCGACATGATGTGGACGTACGGCGTTAGCGTCAGGCGCTATAAAAAGTCTTTCGCAGTAAAACCGGGCTTTTACGTCGGAAAGCAGTATGAAGTGGAGCCCGACGTCTCCGCGGCGTGCTATTTTTACGCGGCGAACAAAATTTTGGGCACCGACATAAAGGTGCGGGGGCTCATGCCACACAGCATGCAGTCCGACGCGGCCTTCATTGAACTTCTCAAAACCTTTCAGGGCGGAGAAGTGGACATGTCTTCTTTTTCCGACCAGGCCCTGACGCTCGCAGCCGTGGCGCCTTTCCTCAAAAATCCCACGACCATGACGGGGATAGGGCACATAAGGGAGCAGGAGTGCGACAGGATACACGCCATGACGTATAATCTATCCAATCTCGGCATCAAGACGGAGGAGACGGAAAACTCCGTCACAATTTATCCCGGCGCGCCTAAGGGCTGTGAGATTGAATCTTTCGGGGACCACAGGGTGGCGATGGCGTTCGCGGTGCTGGGACTTAGGTGCGAGGGCGTGGTGATAAAGAACGCCGACGTGTGTTCAAAGACGTTCAAAGAATATTTTGATGTCATTGACGGCATGACGGATGAGATGACAAGATGAGGTTTTGCGATTGTCCCAAGGCCCCTTAAACGGGATGTCATGAGACTTATTTTACGGCGCGCGGACAATCCGGGCCGCGGGAGGGCGAATGTTGTTTTCACGCCCAGATAAGGGGAAGACCTTCTCCCATGGTCATGGAATTTAAAGTGGATGACACGGTCGACGGCGCCATGAAAAGATAAAAGACTCCAAATACCACAAAAGTTTCTTTGGGTGCGGAGGCGACGTCATATTTTTCGTCATCGTGTATGATTCAATGGCGAGAAAGCACCGCGTCGGGAAGGAAATCATCAAGTTGGACAATACCAAGTTTCTCTGAACTTATCGCTCGCTTTTTGAGGTGGCAAAGCGAGGCGGCAACATAATTTTCGCGGGTCAGAAAAGGCCCGTTTTTTTTGCTCTGACGTCCTGGAAGTTTTGTTCGAGGCCCCCAATGAGTACAAATCAATAATTCATTATCCATAATTTCAAGTTATATTTCTCATAAAAATTAGCGAAACGGGTTGTCTATCGCTTCATTTGACTTGATTGTGGTATGGAATTATAATTTAGGAAAACTTACGGCGAAGCCATGAGAGAGCGATCCGTAAAAAATAAGGAGAAAGCTATGAATTTATCTTTAGAGTTCGGGGAAAACGTTTTCAGCGATTCCGTGCAGAAAGAGATGCTTCCGAAGGAAGTGTACAGAGCGCTTCGCGACACCATCGAATCGGGCAAGAAGCTCGATGTCGGAATAGCGGGAGCGGTCGCCGCCGCCATGAAGGACTGGGCGGTTTCCAAGGGCGCGACGCATTACACGCACTGGTTCCAGCCACTCACGGGACTCACGGCGGAGAAGCACGACAGCTTCATAGAAAAGGACGACGGCGACGAGATAATAATGCGTCTCACGGGCAAGAGTCTCATTGTGGGCGAGCCGGACGCGTCCAGTTTCCCTTCCGCGGGCTCGCGCGCGACGTACATGGCGAGAGGCTACACGGCGTGGGATCCGACGTCACCCGCGTTCGTCAAGGACGCGACGCTCTATATCCCCACGGTGTTCGTGTCGTACACGGGCGAGACTTTGGACAAGAAATCGCCGCTTCTTAGGTCCATGAACGCCATGGACAGGCAGGCGAAGAGGATTTTAAAACTTTTTGGGATAGAGTGCAGCAAAGTGGCGACGACGGTAGGGCCCGAGCAGGAATACTTCCTCATAACGGAGGAGGAGTTCAACAAGAGAAAGGACCTCGTTCTCACGGGAAGGACGCTTTTCGGGGCTCCCGCCTCGAGGGGACAGGAGCTTGAGGACCAGTACTTCGGCGTTTTGAAACAGCGCGTCATAGACTACATGCGCGACCTTGACGAGACGCTCTGGAGCTACGGCATACATTCCAAGACGCGGCATAACGAAGTGGCGCCCGCGCAGCACGAAGTGGCTCCCATATACAGCACGTCCAATGTCGCCGTGGACCACAACATGCTGACGATGGAGCTCATGAAAAAGGTCGCGGCAAGACACGGGCTCGCCTGTCTTCTGCACGAGAAACCCTTCGAGGGCATAAACGGGTCCGGCAAGCACAACAACTGGGGCATCAAGACGGACACCGGCGTGAACATGTTCAAAACGGGCGACAATCCCAAAGAGAACGGGCTGTTCCTTTTGTCGCTTACGGCCGTCCTTAAAGCCGTTGACGACTACCAGGGAATTTTGAGGGCATCGGTTGCTTCCGCCGGAAACGACCATAGGCTCGGCGCCAATGAGGCTCCTCCTGCCATAATATCCGTGTACCTCGGAGATGAGCTCGGGGAGATGGTGGAGAGCATCGTGCAGGGCAGAAATTATGTTCCTTCCGAACCGCAGAGGGGCTCAATCGGCGTTCCCGAATCGCCGATATTCCCTAAGGACGCGACAGACAGAAACAGGACGTCGCCCTTCGCTTTCACCGGAAACAAGTTTGAGTTCAGGATGATGGGCTCTTCCGCGAACGTCGCGGACCCCAACATTGTCCTCAACACGATAGTCGCTGACACGTTCGCAAAATTCGCCGACGAGCTTGAAAAAGCTCCCGACTTCGATAAGGCGCTCCATAGTCTTTGTGAAAGGGAGATAAAGGCGCATCACAGGATAATCTTCAACATGGACGGCTACAACGCTGAGTGGGAAAGGGAAGCGGAAAAAAGAGGACTTCTCAACAACAAAAACACCGCCGACGCAGTGAAGGTATGTTTTGAGGATGAGAACATAGACGTTTTCGTGCGCCAGGGCGTGTACACGAAGAGCGAGGCCGTAGCGAGAGCTATGGTGCAGCTGGAAAACTACGCGAAGACCATAAACATCGAGGCTCTGACGATGCTGCAGATGGCGAAGCAAGACATCATGCCCGCGGTGAGCGATTACATAGCGAATCTTTGCCAGAACGTCGAATGCAAGAAGGCGGTGAACGAAAGGCTGGCATGCAAGGGGGAGACGGAGACGATAGAAAAGCTCTCAGCCCTCAACGACGAACTCTACGACGCTGTGAAAAAACTCGAAGCCGACCTAAATCCCATAGACATGGACGACGCCGAGGGTTCATCCCAGGCCATGGCGCATGTCATAGTCCCCGACATGGAGAAAGTGAGAGAGGTAGCGGATAGAATGGAAACCATGGTTTCCGCGGACTTTTGGCCGTTCTCCTCGACATACGATCTTCTCTACAGCGTGAAGTAACTCATTCGTAACATAAAAAATTTGCGGCCGTGAAGGCCGCCATATCACCCCGACGCCGGAGAGCGGCGAGAGGGTGGACAAAAAAACGCGCGTTAAAATTGAAACTTAAATTTTAAAATTACGAAGGTACACTCTCATGAACGCACTTCTTTTGGAAAGCGCCGTCGAAAGTTCCGACGTAGTCACGTTTGCCGTATGGTTTCTGATAGGTACGGCGCTCGTGTTCTTCATGCAGTGCGGGTTCGCAATGGTGGAGACGGGCTTGACGCGCGCGAAAAACGCCGGCAACATAATAATGAAGAACCTCATGGACTTTTGCATAGGCACCGTGGTCTTCATGTTGCTGGGGTTCGGACTTCTTTATGCACAGGACACTGTCAATTATTTCATAGGCGCGCCAAGCATGGGGCTTTTCGGGGATTTCCATAACTTTGTCTCCGAATGCGGAAAGGAATTCATCTTCAACCTCGTCTTCTGCGCGACGGCGGCGACGATAGTTTCCGGCGCCATGGCGGAAAGGACAAGATTTGTCTCATACTGCGTCTATTCCGCGCTCATATCCCTCATAGTATATCCCGTTGAAGCAGGATGGGTGTGGGGCGGCGGATGGCTCGCAAACTTTGGTTCTCTCACGGGACTGGCAAGCGCCGCTGGCGAGGCCATAAGCTACATTGACTACGCGGGCTCTTCCTGCATCCATATGGTCGGCGGATGCGCGGCGCTGATAGGCGCGATATTTGAGGGCGCGAGGATAGGAAAATTCGACAGGGACGCGAACGGCAAGGTCGTGAAGACCAACGCCATACAGGGTCACTCCATGACCCTCGCGGCGCTCGGCGTGTTCATCCTCTGGTTCGGATGGTACGGCTTCAACGGTGCGGCGGCGACATCCATTGACGAGCTCGTTACGATATTCATAAACACGACGATAGCCCCGGCGGTCGCGACGTGCGCGGCGCTGGTGTTCACCTGGGTGAAAAACAAGAAGCCGGATGTCGGCATGTGTCTCAACGCGTCGCTCGCGGGACTTGTGGGGATTACCGCCGGGTGTTCGTGCATGGACCCTGTTGGCGCGGTGTGCGTGGGCCTAGTGTCGGGACTGCTGGTAATAGGAGTCTGCTCACTGCTTGACAATAGGCTCCACATAGATGACCCTGTGGGCGCAGTCGGCGTGCATTTTGCCAACGGTATCTGGGGCACGTTCGCATGCGGGCTTTTCGCGACCGACACAGGGCTTTTCTACGGCGGCGGATGGGCTCAGCTTGGCGTCCAGGTTCTGGGGATAGTTTCCATCCTGGCGTGGGCGACGATCTGGATGATAGTCATATTCTACTGCATCAAATATATTCCTGTGATGGTGAAATTCAAGTGCGGACCGATACGCGCGGTTAAGGTCGCGAAAGAGAAGGGCTGGAACGGACTTAGGTGCGCGCCCGAGGATGAAATCCAGGGGCTTGACATGACGGAGCACGGACTTCCCTCAGCTTACGCGGACTTCCTTCCCACGATTCCGTCGTATGACGGGGAGAGCGAGGATATAGACATTGCCGGCGTTGAACCTGCCGTGATGGATCTTTCCGCGGAGGCTCCCGCGGGGAGGTACACACAAATAACCATCATAACCAACCAGGAGAAGTTCCTTCCTCTGAGGGATGCCATGGCGAAGATAGGCGTGACCGGAATGACCGTGTCGACGGTCATGGGCTGCGGTGTCCAGGCCGGCAAGACCGGGCAGTACAGGGGCGTTAAGACCTCGATGCATCTTAATCCGAAGGTCAAGGTCGAAATAGTCGTTTCGACGGTCGATCCTAAGCTTGTGGTGGCTGTAGCGAGAAAGGTTTTGGACGACGGAAAGATAGGTGCCGGGAAGATATTTGTCACCGATGTCGAAAACGTCATGAGGATTCGCACCGGGGAAACCGGGGTGGAGGCTTTGGACAACACTCCTCCGGAGGATGCGGGCGCGGAAACCGGCATGAGCGTCCCGGACGAAGCGAAAACGTAACAATTTGTTTACACGCTCTCTCATAAGTGTTTGAGGACGCGGGTCTCGGGGCCCGCGCCCTTTTC
>JAJQAJ010000020.1:4710-34436 GCA_021203865.1 Clostridia bacterium | reverse complement strand
TGTATGATATGGGCTCGTCCGTCTCTTCTCCTTTGAGGGCTTTGACAAGTTCGTCGACGTCTTCGGACCTTAAATCATAATAGTCCTCAATTGTTGTCTCTTTGAATTTTTTTTTCTTTTTAGCCATTTGTAAATTTTAAAATAACCGACAATTTCTTGCCGGTTATTTTCAACTGTAACTTTTTATTACTCGTCTTCGACAAGATCAATCTGACCCATGGTCTCCGCGGAAGATTCCACTTTGATGCTCGTGTCGACTTTGACAAACCATTTGCCAAAGAGATACGTCATGCATCCGCAGATGAGAGACGCGCCGGTAAGCACGATATGAGCTATGGACATGTCAAGCGTGTGCAAAATCGTGTTCCATGTGGCCTCCTGATCCTCGCTCATAATAGGATATGTAGCTATCTCCTCCAGATACGCGTCGTTCATGATGTTGTAATAATACACGTTGCATATTATTATAGCCGCGCAAAAGACAATGAGAAGCGACAACATGACAGTGTTGAAGTTCACCTTAATCCCTTTCGCAAACTCGACATCTTTCACCACTTTGCTTCCGTACTTTTTTATTTTAGGGAAGGAATAGAGATACAGAACGACGGCGAGAACTGAGCAGAGCACGTTGACGAACACTAAAAGTCCGACCCAGTCTGTCTCAAATCCGTTGTTGCCAAGGCCTTTCGAATATGTGCCCAGACAGAAAAGATAATAGACACATGTTATCATGAAGAGCCAAAAACCAATCCTTTGCGGTTTCCTCTTTAGGGACACCATTTGCTTACGCCAAAAGTTCTTCCATTTGGACGGCTGCTGCTTTTCTGCCGGCGCGGGAGCATTGCCTTCCGCCTCCAAAACTTTTTCATCTTCTGCCATCAGTCGTCCTCCTTAGATTATCGCTTTCCCGGGGATTTCGTCCGGGGTGCCCTTGTTTTGGATAAGCTCAAAGAAATGAGCAGCCCTTTGGTCTATGCCGATTGTAATTTTGTCCCCGAATTTGTAGTCAGTCCACTTCGAAATTTTGAAGACTGACTGCTGCACGTCGCCAATTTTTCCGTGGATGAGTGTGTTCATCCCAAGGTTCTCGTTGTTTGTGACCGTCATGGGAATATTTCCCTCTTCCGTGAAGTTTTCGGGACGGACCCCCAAAAGAACTTCTTTTCCTTCGTATCCCGCGAGACCTTGGCACTGCTCATCCGTCAAAATGTACTCAAAAAGGTCGCATTTAAAGACGCCGCTCACAATCCGTCCTTCAAACATGTTCATCGGAGGAAGTCCTATGAACGTCGCCACAAAGGTGTTCGCGGGATGGTCGTAAAGCTCTATGGGCCTACCTATCTGCTGAACTTTTCCCATTGACATGCAGACAATTCTGTCCGCGACGGTCAAAGCCTCGGTCTGGTCGTGCGTCACATAGATAATCGTCGCGTCAAGCCTCTTATGAAGAAGCATTATTTCCCGTCTCATGGCGCCCCTTAGCTGCGCGTCGAGCGCGGATAAGGGTTCGTCGAAGAGGAAAAGCTTGGGGTTTCTCACTATCGCACGTCCCATGGACACACGCTGGCGCTGCCCGCCGGAAAGCTGCTTGGGCTTTTTGTTGAGCTGGGTTCTAAGATCCAGTATGGCGGCCGCGGCCAAAACTTTCCTATGGATAATGTCTTTTTTCTCTTTTCTTAAAACCAGCGAGAAGGCCATGTTCTCATATATGGTCATGTGCCCGTATAAAGCGTAGTTTTGAAAGCACATGGCTATATCCCTATCTTTAGGCGGAAGCCTTGTGCAGTCCTTGCCGTCTATAAGAAGTGTGCCCGTCGTAATGTCCTCCAAGCCGCAGACCATCCTAAGCGTCGTCGATTTTCCGCACCCCGAGGGACCCACCAAAATTATGAGCTCGCCGTGAGCAATCTCCAAGTTGAAGTCCTCCACAGCGTGGAAGTTGTTATCTTCGTATGTCTTGTCGAGATGCTGTATGCTGATGTTCGGCATTATACGTCACCTCCGAGATTCGTAGTTTCCGAGCTTATCTCCACATCGGACTCCGAAGCCGTCTCTTTTTTTCCGTCGAGGTCTTCGTCGAATATGTCAACGGGAGTTTCATCTTTCGTGAGAGAATCGTTTTCATCTTTCAAGGCAGCCTCAAGGTCAACTTCGCCCTCATCCAACGCTTTTTGGAAATTCTCCTTCTCTATGGCGCCAATCTGGCCCCAGACGCCGCCTATAATGAAGCAGGCAGCGGAAGCCGCGAGCATCACAACAAGCCACGTGAAATCGTACGAGTTGAGCATCGTGGAATTTAGGTTTGTCATTGCGTCCAGATAAGAAAGAGGTATTATGAATATTCTCGCTATCTGAATCGCCGCGAGGACATAGGCAACATACGCGAACGCCTTGCTATATCCCCCAACTTTGACGCCGGTGTAAAACCCGAAAAGAAGAATACAGAGGTTCAGGATGACGTCCACGCCGAATATGTAGGAGTACACCTGGTTAGATCCTAAAACTTTTCCGTCCGTAAATTCAGCGACACGGTTCCCCACGCGATTCGCGTAGAGGATGAGGAAATAAAGACACAGAAACACAATCGCAAGATACGTAATCCAGGACGCTTTGCTGTTTTTCTTGTATCTTTTTATGTCACTTTTAATTATCACATCAGTGCTTGTCAAATCAGCCATCACGCAACCTCCTCAGCGAAACTACGCTCCAAAAGTTGTTTCTCGCCCCGCATGAGCTTTCTCTTCCACAGCATGTTGAGGATAAGGAACACGGCACCCGCGATGAGAAGAACACAGACTATGTAACCAAACACAAACATCCCGGTGCTCTCCGAATACGTGACGCTCGCCCTCTCCTCCGCCGTCGCGGCATAATTTGCCATGAATGTCTCATTCGCCTTAATGGCATTGAGGTCACCTAGGTATATGCTGTCAAAAACTATGGCAACTATCGCGACGACAAAATCTACGACGGCCACAAATATCGACATGATATAATTCGTCACGTAATAATTTCTTCTTTTGTGGTTCGCGAAGACATAAAGAAGACAAGCTGCAAGCAAAGTCGCGATCCCGAGCCAGAAAAGTGTCGTGTTGTATGAATCGGTCTCAAAGAATATCTCCGCTTCCTCCAAGCCCGGGTTGGCGTAGCCATTTGTGAGATCGCACACCGTCGCCAGCGACGCGAGCATCCCCGTTTTCCACACGCACGCGTAGACAATCGCGAGGGCGCCTATGACGATAAGGCAAAGGCATAGCCATTTTTGAAATTTCATTTGAGTTTTCATCTTTCAAACTCTCCGACTTTAATCTCTTCGCGTCCTCCCTCAAAGGGGAGGGCGAAGGAGATTTTTTTTGGTTTAGAATTAGGAATTCGTTCCTGAAATGTAATCCCAATAAGTTAAAGCTCTATCCCAAGCCGCCTGTATGTTTCCTATCCTGGTCTCCAAAAGACCTTTTTTACCCTCACTCGGATTCCCCTCGAGGTAAGCAATTAAATCTGAAGCACTTCCAATGCTCGTAAAGTCCACAGTGCAACCATTTTGATTGTACGTTCCCTCGTAGCCGAACCAGATAACCCAATGGTATAACGACCAGAAGGTCTTTGTCCCGTCATACGAGGTACCTGTTTGCAATTTTAGGGTGGTCTGCGTTGAGTCGTTCATATCGTTTGTTTCCAAAGACGTGAACGGGAAGTCCGTCGGAACGCAGGTATAGAACATGTTGTCCGTTATCGCAAGTTCGCAGTGGTTTATTGTGCCGTTCGCGATGCTGACACTCACTTTTGTGGCTTGGTCTTTCGCGTACTGAGCCGTCATCTGGTTCTCGAATGATTGGTCTTTCACGCATATAGGAAGCGTCGAACCCAAAATGTACCTTGCGAAGTTTGTAAAGCTACCTCTAACGCCGCTATAAACGTCCGCCTCCACGTAGTTTTTTTCGTCCCCCGCAACAGCCGTGAAATGAGCGAAAAGCTCGTCGGTAATTGTAGGTGTCATCTTTCCCTTATAAAGAGTCCCTGAGTAAAGTTTTCCGTCAAAAGCGAAGCATTCATCTTGGTACTCCTCTTTCACGGTATAGCTTGAAACCTTTTCCGCGTATTCTTCGATATCAAGAGGTTCGCCGTTTTCATCCACTTGTGGATTCCCATCCTTGTCGCAAATTTGGCCGTCACACACAACGTAGTCTTTGCTATATTTATTCTTTATTACGTATTGGTACGTTTCGTCGCATACACTTTCGAAAGAGGCGCCCGCTTCAAGTCTTGATGCCGAGATTTCATTTCCATACCACGTTCCTGTCGTTTTGTCCGACCCCTCGTTTTTGTGCCCAGCTGATGTGTCCTGGATTGCGTATGTAGTTGTTATTTGTCCGTCATTTGAATAAAGGAAATCAACAAACGTCAAAGCCGCGGCAAGCTTTTTCTCGCTCTTAGTTACAGACGAGGATACGACAAGACCCGCGGTTTTTGTCGATCTCCAGCTATCCGTAAATCTCATGTATTTGCCTTCTGTAAGAGCTTGTGTGCTCCCCGTTCCAGTTGAAGTCGCGTACGAATATCCAGTATCCGAAGTTGTCCCGTCGTCCCAAATGGAAACCGGTGTGTTTACCCAGCCGTACTCCAAAAGGTTTTGGTTCGCGTTTTTATCAAATTCGAGGGTTGTTTGCGTTTGCGAGTAATCCCATTGCATGAAGCCCACGCCTTCCGTATTATTTGTCCCGTGCATCTCGTCAAGATACGTACCGCTCGAGGAGTTGTAACTTCCGTTATAGGCGTACCCTCCGTCCACAAGGCCTTCTTTCGCGAGCCCTCCAAACCTTTCAAGTGAATCCCAGAATTTTTCCTCTTGCGGAGCGTCGTGGATTTTTCCCTCATCATCGATGTACACAGCCTCGTATCTGGAAGTTGCGCCTCTCGCGCCGTAAAGCTCTCCAACCAAGCTTATCAAATCCGGAAGTCTGTCGTTTGTGTAATCTCTTGCGAAAATCCCGGTAGTTTTTTGGTCCTTTTCAAGGCCAACCTGTCCCGAGGAGCATTTTATTATTCTAAGAAGTGCCGTAAGGTCGTCCACGTCCCAGCAAGCTGAGTATCCACAGAAGACGTTGGATACCGGATTCTCATTAGTCCCGTAATACTCTTGGCCATCTACTGTGTATGCAACTTTAACGTACTCTTTGTAGAGGTTAGCAAGGTTTTCTCCCGTTGCCTTGTAGGAGTACCCGCTTTGTCCCGAACCAGCAGATATGTCCGCGGAAATCGCCGCGTTCATTATGTCCACGATATTCCCCGACGCCACATTGTACTGCGTGCCGTCACCAGCAATAGCCTGGTAAGCCGTCCTCAACCCAGATCCCTGCTCCTCACCTAAAGCACTTATTGCAGAGTCGTAATTTTTGGTTATCGAAACTGTTCCCGCCCCGGTCGAGTCCCCCTCGGCCGTCGATGTTATAGACCAGCTTCCGGTTTTTCCCATGTAGCTTTCCGCGTAAGTTTGAGTTCCCGCCGTGCGGTGGTTCGTGTCCGTTACGCTTGAAGACATGTCGGCGTAGCAAACATCGTAGAACGAGTCGTCCGAAGCGCCGCCGTCTCCGGTTTCTCCGTCGTACCACTCATCATCCAAAACTGCCTTAATCCAATCTTGTCTCATAAGGCAGCCTTTTTCTATGTCGTCCATGCCGTCAAAGTAAGGCGCGACGTAAAGGGGCGCGTTTGCCCCCGCTGTCGTATCGAATCTATCCGCGTCGCTGTCGTAGCCGAGAACGGAAAGATAGACGATGGGGTTCGCCTCCAAGAACGCCTTGAAATTAGGCATGTAGTCGAGATAGTCTGCAAGGTTTAAAACCGAGCCGTTCGCGGCGTAAGTTGAGGCGACGGAAAGGTCAGAGGTCGCCATGTCCACGCTGTCGCCCCAGGAGTTGTTGCTTACAAGCTCCGTAAGGTTTGCGCTCGTCGATTTCCCGCCGTATTTGTTTTTGAGCGTGATTCCCGTCGCGTCCATGATGGCCTGCGTCGCGGGTTTAGCGCCGTTTGAGTATGCCTGATAGTTTCCGACAAACGTTTTAGTGGACCCCACGGTCGCGCCGTAGAAAAGCCCCGTGTCGTCGTTGTTGTATCCTATCGCGACGTTGAGTGTCGCGCCGTCGGCGAGAGCCATGTTGACAACCCCGTCACCATAGCTGTTCGTCTCCTTGTTTTTTCCGCAGGCGGTAAATCCTACCGCCACCGTGCCGGCCAAAACGACCGCCACGGCCGCCGCGGCAACTTTTTTGGTTTTTGTCATTTTTCTTCCTCTTTTTTTAAGTTGGTTGATTTTTTTTAGTTTTTTGTTACTCTTTCACTCCGCCCATGTTCACACCGGCAGTGAAATATTTGGATATGAAAGGATATATCACAAGAATAGGGATGACCGCCGCGACGACCATCGCGTACAGCACCGACGCCGCCGTGAAGTAGTTTCCGTTTCCGTAATAGCCCTCCGGGTACAGCTGCTCGTTGACGCCCGCGAACGGCACATCCACAACCTCGCTCCCGTCTCCGGTCAGTGTTGTGTACCCGTCCATGAAGTCTCGAATGTACACCTGTACAGGCCAGCTGTATTGCTGTTCCGTACCCATTATCTTATATGCCCAGAAATATCCGTTCCAGCGCGATATCGCGAAAAACAGTGTCACCGTAGCAATCGTCGCTCTACTCATCGGGATGAACACTCTCCAAAGAACCTGCATCTCCGTCGCGCCGTCTATCCTTGCCGCCTCCTCAATTTCCTGGGGCACGCCCTCAAAGGCGTTTCTTAAAAGAATGATGTTTTGCGCGTTCATGCCCATCGCGAGGACGACCGTCCATTTGAGGTCGCTTATGCCAATCGCGCTCAAAACGCTCGCCGTCGACTGATAGTTGAGGTACTGGGGGACGATGCCTGCCGAGAACCACATGGTGAACACGAGAACGAAGTTCCAGCCATGCCTCCCGAGAAGCCTCCTCTTTGCGAGCGCGTATCCGCCCAAAATTGAGTAGAAGAGACACCAGACAGTGCCGACCCCCGCCATGAACAGGGTGTTCGAGTAGTTTATCCAGAATTTTGAGTCGGACACGACATAGCGGAACGCGTCAATCTGGATGTCGAGCGCCCAAAGGACTACCTTCCCCTCTCTCATGGGCTCGGCCGCCGAAAGTGAGGCGCCCAGCGCGTACAAAAGCGGGTAAACGCATATTATCGCGAAAACTATGAGCACGAAATACGCTATGACTTTAAATACTATTTCCGACGTCTCCATTTTACGCCGTTGCTGAGCTGCAGCTTTTGCCATTTTCAGTTACCTCCCAACATCAGTACAGCGAAACGTCGGACGCCCTTCTGGATATCGTGTTCGCGCCGATTACCAGAATCATGCCGATAAGGTTGTTGAGCATCTCTCCCGAAATCGCGTACATCGACTCGGTGCCGTCCAGGCTGTTCGCCCAGGTCGAAACAACGTCCGCGACCTCATATGTGTTGGCCGACTCCAAAAGATAGATTTTTTCGTATCCTACGGAAAGAAGAGAGCCAATCTTCATGATGAGCATTATGATGACGGTCGACAGAATGCTGGGGATGACCACATACCGCATCTGAGACATTTTTCCCGCTCCGTCTATTTGAGCCGCCTCGTATGATGTCGGAGAAATGGCGATGACCGCCGCGAAGAACACTATGCTGTCGTAGCCCGCGTGCTCCCAAAGGTCCGTGAATATGTACACGCCCCTATAATAATTCGCGGACTGGACGACGCCTTCAAATAGCAGTCTGTCCTTTTCCTCCGACCCGACGAACCATGTCACGACATGTGTTAGCACGCCCGCGCTGTCACTTGTCGCTGTGCCGGAGAAAAGCGTTATGGCAAGCGTCGTCACGACGACGGTCGAGAGGAATTTCGGCAGGTACACGCATACCTGCAAGATGCTTCTCGCCACGTTCGAGCGAACCTCATTAAAGAATATCGCGAGCAATATAGGAATGGGGAACCCGAAAAGCAAGCCATAAAACGCGGTGGCGAACGTGTTTCGGAACGCGTTCCAAAAGGCCTCTGACATGTAGGTATTGGCATACAGTATTTCCTGGAAATAGTAGAAGCCCATCCAGTACTTCGTGGCGTCCTGTGTCGTGTCCGAGCAGTATTTGAATGCGTCGAAGAGGTTTGTCATGGGAAGGTACTTCCACAGGATGTAAACCAAAAGCATCGGGACGAGCATCAAATACAGACGCCAGTCGGTCAGAACGGAGCCTCCGATTCCGCGCCAACGGTTCTTTTCGACTTCATCCCTCACCGTCTGCTCCGGCGGCATTGTGTAGTCGCCGGTTTCCGCGTCTTTGATAAGGAAGTCGTCGTATTTAAATAAAACCATTTAAATCCCTCCATATCACTTAAAAAGCTTTAAGTAAAATGTTATCCTACAAAAAAAACAAGTAAAACTTGTGTTTTTTTAAATTCAGCCGTCCAGTTTGGACAAATCGTCTTCGTCAGCCTCTCCGGTGTCCTCCCTAAGAGCCGTCATCGTCTTATGGGAATTATAATAGACCGCCCTGTCGAACTCATCCATTTCGGCGAGCTTTTTGAGCTCTTCCTGGTCAAGCTCGCTGTACCCCTCCCAGCGGTACTCGTCGTCCGGGTGCTTCGGGTTGTCCCTTTCGTTCGCGACCCTCGTGCAGTACTCCTTTTGGTCTTCGAGCATTGGGTTGAACCTTCTCACGACCAAAAGTCCGGCAACGGCAAAAAAGACGTTAAAAAATTCATTCTCGAGATTCACGACTATCCCATTCCAAAAGCTCTCGCCGAAAAACAGCGCCACAACCGACCTTCCCAAGACAAGGAAGACATATCCCGCGAGCGCGAACACCAGGGTAAGATACCAGTGCCCGGACCATGTCTTTTTTGGTTTTATGAGAAAGAGAAGACAGGTAAGGATAATGAACGCGTTTCCCACGCAATAGATGACGAAATACTCCCACGTAAGGCCTTCCATCCAGCAGTACAGCGCCCCGTCCGCCACCGGAAGCAGAACCGAGAGGTAACCCCACCGGAAAGCCCCGACGAGCGATATGAGAAGCATGACGGAAAGCGAAAACATCTGCCTGGTGAACCATCTTTCTATGGCGAAGATGTTTATGAGCTCGAACACCACCAGGATTATGAGGAGCAGAAGGATGTCAAACACGGCATATTGCCTAAAACTTATCCTTCTTCCTGTTACTCCCTGCTGAGGCATCCGTCGCCACCTTGCTAATTAGTTACATATTTTGTGACAGTGTAACATTAGCATAGTCGATTATAGCATCAAATTTTAGCGATGGCAATATTTTCTGTTGTTTCACACATTCAAAACATGATATAATCACTTAGATTTCAAATTACTTTTCAAAGGGGTTTTTCATGACGAAGCTTCATCTCACGCCCGCCGACGACATAGGCAAAATACTGGAAAATCTCGCCGGCCCCGCCACTATATGTCTCGCGCCCGGCGTGTACCGCCAAAAAATTCACATAAAAGCCGACAATGTGACAATCCGCGGCGCGGGCCGTGAAACATGTGTGATAACCCACGGCGATTTCGCGAGAGCGCCGCACCCGGACGGGCGCGACAGGGGCACCTTCCGCACGGAAACCGTGCTCATAACCGGCGACGGCGTGCGAATGGAAAATCTGACCATTGAAAACGACGCCGGATGCCCGGAGGTGAACGGCCAGGCCGTGGCGCTCTACGTACATTCCAAAAACTTTTACGGGGAAAATCTCGGCATAAAATCCATGCAGGACACGCTCTTTTTATCGCCCCTTCCAGACGATCTCGTCGCGAGATATCGCGGCGTCCTTCCGGACGAAAAGCTTTACCGTGAAGGCGCGGGCATAGCTGTATTCAGTGGCTGCGTGGTCTTTGGCTCGATAGACTTCGTCTTCGGCGGGGCGAGGGCGCTCTTTTCCGGCTGCGAGTTTGTCTCGCTCAAAGATGAACGTGGGCAGGGCTTTGTCGCCGCGCCGTCGCATCCGCTCGCGGAAGAGACGGGGTTTGTGTTCAACGATTGTCTCTTTTCCTCGGACGGCGTAGATATGGGGACAGTCTTCCTCGCGCGGCCCTGGCGGGACTTCGGAAAATGCGCGTTCATTGACTGTGAGATAAAAGAGCACATAAATCCCTGCCTTTTCGACAAATGGGGCGACACGGAAAGGGACAAAACCGCGAGGTTTCTCTATGCCTCCCTCACATCAGACTTTCCCCTCGACCCCGCGCCCTGGGCAAAAAAAATGACGGAGGAAGAGAAAAAACTTCTTCTTTCGCCATTTGATGGTTTTCTCTAAATCTCTTTTGCCTTAAACCATCAGGGCCTTCCGCCCGGCGGCCTTCCGGCCGCCTTTTAACTTAGAATCTCCAGCTGTCAAACGTTTTCCACTCCCCGTTTTCCATGCAGTGGACGGTAAGGACGGAAGATTCAGTGAGGCAGACGTTGTAATCGCCTATGACGACGGCGTGAAGCTCCGCTTCGGTTCCCAAAAACCAGAGATTTTTCAGCTCATAGTCAAAAGTTATCGTGTCCGAGCCGGCGTCAAGATACCCGTAGTAAAACGCGGGGATTGATTCGCGGACGTTGTCTTCATAGTTCGCGTTTTCCGTGTCGTTTTCCGCGCCGTACACATAGTGTATGACGTCGTCTTCCGATATGACTTCTCCGTTTCCGTTGAGAAGATCGTATCCCTTTATTTCCTTTATCGTCGCGGGCAGGGTGACGTCTTCAAGGCTCATGCAGCTACAGAACGTCCCGTATGGTATCGTGTCTATGTCGGCGTATATTTCGACGCTCGTGAGATAGTCGCACCGATAGAACGCGCCCTCCCCGAGGTATGTCACGCTGGATGGGATGACTATTTCATGCAGGTGGCTGAAATAAAACGCGTAAGACTCAATCCTTTCCACACCCTCCGGAATGTCGACATAGAAGAGCGAGTTGTCACCCCCAAAAATCCCGTACGGCACGGATTTGAGGCTCGCGGGGAGCGTGATTGATTTTAGATTCGTGCAGTACGCGAACGCGGAATAACCTATTGTCGTGATGAAATCCGGAACGGCGATGTTTTTGAGCTTGTTGCAGCCCAAAAATCCCATCGTCCCTATCGTAGTCACGGGAAGCGTCCCCTCAAGCGGCTCGTTCACGGGACCGGTTTCCTCACTGTAATACGGGCAGATTCCCTCAAACGCCGCCTCCGAAACGTTAGTCAGCGAGGCGTAGATATAGTAATGTTCACCGTCATCGCCCAGAGCGTACACTATCCTGCCTTCCGAGCAGCCTGAAAAAAGCGGCAGCATCCCGAGCGCGACAAGAAACCCTACAATAACATAGACAAGCTTCTTTTTTTTCATTTCACCGCGAGGTTAATTTTAACCGTCTTTTCTTGGTTAATTTTAACCTTCTCCTTAACAAAGGCTGATTTTTTTCAATGTTAGCACATGCCGCGCCCTAAACACAAGCAAAACATTTTACGCAGGACCAAAAAATTGCCCGCCCGGGCGCTCCGGACGGGCAAAGTTCCATGAATATCTTTTTAGAAGCCGAAAAATTTTTCGGCGTTGTTGTAGCATATGTCCTCAACTATATGCCCAAGAGTCTCCATTTCCTCTTCGGGGTACTGTCCGCTTTCGACAAGCCCGCCTAACATGTTGCAAAGAAGACGCCTGTAATACTCGTGTCTCGGGTATGCGAGGAAGCTCCTCGAATCGGTGAGCATTCCGGGGGTCATGGAAAGGAGGCTTACCTGCATGACGGTCTCTAAATTATTTTTCATGCCGTCAAGCTGGTCCAAAAACCACCATGCCGTGCCGACTTGGACTCTTCCCACGACGCCTTCCTTTTGGAAACATCCCGCGAGAACCGTGAGCGCGTAGTTGTCCCTGGGGTTAAGACAGTAGAGAATGGTTTTGGGAAGAGCGTCCGCCCCGTCAAGCTCGCCTAAAAGCGCGGAGAGCTTTTCCATGTAGACCTGATCCTCTATCGCGTCGAACCCGGTGTCGGGGCCTATTCTTTTTAGCATGCTTTGAGAGTTGTTTCTTAGCGCTCCTATATGGTACTGCTGAACCCAGCCAACCTTGCTATATTCCTTTCCGAGAAAAACCAGGATATAACCTTTGTATTTGTCCTGTTCCTCGCTTGTAATTTCTTCACCTTTAAGGCCTTTCAAAAAAACCTCGTTGGCCTCCTCGTATGTCGCGGGCGCGTAGTGGACGACGTCCAGGGCGTGGTCGGAGACCTTCGCGCCCATCTCGTTGAAAAATTTGATTCTCTCTTTAAGCGCGTCGCACATGTCCTTTAAGGACTCTATCTTTTTCCCGACAACCTCCCCAAGCTTATTTACCCAGTCAGAAAACCAAGAAAGCTCGACGTTTATCGCCTTGTCGGGCCGGAACGCGGGCCGGACGGTGACTTTGAGAGTTGGGTCCTCGCGCATTTTTTTGTGCCATTCGAGGCTGTCGACGGGGTCGTCGGTCGTGCAGACGGTCTTGACGTTGAACTTGTACATCATCTCGCGCGCGGTCAAAGTTTCCAAGGCCTTATTCGCCTCATTCCAGATTTTGTCGGCGTTTTTGGCGTTTATGACGTCGTATATGCCGAAATACCTCTGCATTTCAAGATGCGACCAGTGATAGAGGGGGTTGCCCACGAACTTTGGCATGTTGTCGGCGAACTGTCTGAATTTTTTGTAGTCGTCGTCGGGTCCCGAAATTGAGTCCTCGCTATATCCTAGAGCCCTCAAAGCTCTCCACTTATAGTGGTCGCCGTACCTGTCGCCAGCTCCCAGCCAGGCTTCGGCGAGGTTTCTAAATTTTTTGTCTTCGGCTATCTCCCTAGGCTGCAGATGGCAGTGGTAGTCTATTATGGGCATCTTTTCGGCATGCTCATGATAAAGCTTTTTCGCCGTCTTGGTCTCCAAAAGGAAATCTTCGTCCATGAATTTTTTCATAATTTAAAGTGTCACCCCCGTTTTGAATATGGCTATCTCCTTCGTGGAGTTAAGCTCGTTTTTGGTCTTTTTCCCGTTCGCCGTCTCGACCACGAGGTCTATGAGCTTTTCAAGCTGCGTGTCGAAATCCGAATCCAGCACCGCTCCGGCGTTGAAATCTATCCAGTTCGATTTTTTCGCCGCGAGCTCCCTATTGGTCGCTATTTTCACCGTCGGCACGAACCCGCCGAAAGGCGTGCCCCTGCCCGTCGAGAAAAGCACGAGATGGCACCCGGCCGCGGCGAGGTTTGTGACCGCGCACATGTCGTTTCCGGGCCCGTTTAAAAGGTTGAGCCCCTTTTGGGTCACGAACCCGTCATCCAATACGACGTCGCTCACGGGTCCCGAGCCGGACTTTTGCGTGCAGCCTAGGGATTTGTCTTCGAGCGTCGTGATGCCGCCCGCCTTATTTCCTGGCGACGGGTTCTCATAGACCACCTGGCCGTTTCTTCTGAAATAGTCCTTGAACCCGTTGATGAGCCCGACAATCTTTTCAAAAGTTTTTTCGTCTTTTGCCCTGTTCATGAGAATCTGTTCCGCGCCGAACATCTCGGGCACCTCGGTGAGGACTGTCGTCCCGCCGCAGGCGACGATGTAGTCGGAGAACCTTCCTATGAGCGGATTCGCGGTTATGCCGGAAAGCCCGTCGGAGCCGCCGCATTTGAGACCGACTCTAAGGCAGGAGATGTCTCTTTCCTCCCTTCCGTCCTTTTTTATCTCGTCCGCGATTTCCTTTAAGAGCGCGACGCCCGACGCTATCTCGTCTTCCACTTCCTGGCAGACGAGGAACTTTATCCTCTTTTCGTCCACGGGGCCAAGTGACTTTTTAAACTCCGACATCTGGTTATTTTCGCAGCCGAGTCCCAAAACAAGAACGCCTCCTGCGTTCGGATGGCGGACCATCTTCTGCAAAATGAGTTTGGTCCGCTCGTGGTCGTCGCCTAGCTGCGAGCAGCCGTAGGGGTGCGTGTACGTGAACGCGCCGTCAAAGCCTTCCTCACCGTACTCTTTTTTGAATGTCTCCAAAATGAGCTTGGCCTGGCCGTTTACACAGCCCACCGTGGGCACAATCCATAGCTCGTTTCTTATCCCGACGTCGCCATTTTGCCTTGGGTACACCATGACCTTCCTAGCCTTTGCGGGAGGAAGAGAAGTCGGAACCTTATTATAGGTGTATTCAAGGTTCTCGGAAAGGTTTGTTTTCACATTGTGCGTGTGAACCCAGTGCCCTTTTGGGATGTCCGCCACGGCGCAGGCTATGGGGTTGCCGTATTTTATTATGTTTTCGCCCTTTTTGATATCTTTAAGCGTGAACTTGTGTCCTTTCGTTATGTCCTCAAAAAGGGTCACGCCTTCATACGTATCTCCCTTTTTGAGGTCTGTCAAAGCCACCGCCACGTTGTCGAGAGGGTTTATTATGATTGTGTTTTTAGCCATTTTCCGCCTCTTTTCCTAACCCGCGAAATCTTTCACGGCCGCCTTCATGCCCTTTTCTAAGATGTCTTTTAGGTATCCCGCCACCTTTTCGGTCATGCCGGGGATGGTGTTCATGTCCATCTTCCATGCCGCGGAATACCCGAGTGCCTTTTCGGCGAGCGCGGTGTAATCTTTTTCCGCCTCAAACTCCTTCCAGATTTTAGCCCAGAACTCGAGGTGCTTGGGGTCATCGTTTAAAGTTATCTTCTCTTTCCCTCGAAGGCCCCTATGGAAGACCACGAGCCCCGCGAATGAGAAGCAGACGTGTTCGGGGAGCGCGCCTCTTATTCTCACGTAGTCCGTGAGTGTGGGTATGAGCCGCTCCGTGAATTTAGTGGTGGAGTTCAGCGCTATGCTCATTAGCTCGTGACGGATGTAGGGGTTTTGGTATCTTTCCAGAACGGAGTTCGCGAAATCCACCATTTCATTTTGCGGAAGGTCGATTGTGGGGTTTATCTCGCTGAAAACCAAGTCCCTCACGTATTTTCCCATAACGGGGTCGGCGAGTGTTTCGCCCACGGTGTCAATCCCGCATAGGTACGACACGGGCACCATTGCCGTGTGGGAGCCGTTTAGGATTTTCACCTTCCTTTGTTTGTAGGGTTTGATGTTGTCCGCCCAGATGATGTTGAGCCCCGATTTTTCCGTCGGAAGGAGCTTTTGGATATACGGCTCTTTTTTGAGAACCCAAAGGTGGAATATCTCGCCTTTCACCACGTTGTTGTCGATGTAGCCGGTCTCTTTCTGTATGGCGTCAATTTCGGTTTTGGGATACCCCGGCACAATCCTGTCGACGAGCGTGGACGTGAAATGACACGCGTTTTCTATCCAGTTCAAAAACTCGGCGTCAAGGCCTATGATGTTGCCGAGCCCCAGAAGGCAGCGTTTAAGCTCGTCGCCGTTGTTGTCTATGAGCTCACAGGGCACGATGGCGAGCCCCTTGTCCATGGCGCCGTCGAAATGCTCGTAGCGCCTTTTCAAAAGCGCGAGAAGCTTCCCGGGATAGCTTTTGGGACACTCGTCAAGGTTCGTGTCCTCACTGTCGAGCGTTATCCCCGCCTCGGTCGTGTTGGAAACTATTATCTGCAGATCTTCGCTCTCGCCGTATGAGAGGAAACGCTCATATTCCGTGAACGGGTTTATGCAGTCCTCGACCACGTCTATGATGCGCGAGGACTTGACGTTTTTGCCCTTGTCGATGCCTTCGAGACGGAGCGTGTAGAGCCCGTCCTGGTCGGCGAGTTCTTTGACCCTGCCAAAGGGCATGGGCTGGACGATGGCGACTCCGGCGTCGATTATGCCCTCATCGTCGAGGCTCTGGAAAATCCAGTCGAGGAAAGCTCTCAGAAAGTTGCCCTCGCCAAACTGCATGATTTTGACGGGACGATGGGATCTCTTTTTTCCGAGACTTTCGTACACCTTATTATCTAATTTTACCATGTTTTTCCCCTTATCTCATAAATTTTTTGCGGTTTCCAAAAGCTTCGGAAACCGCAGCCAATTTCTGAACTTTAATTTTTTCCCTCAAAGATGCCTGTCTATGTCCCAAGGGATGACCTCCTCGGTCTCCTTGTCGAAAAGATACGCGTTTTTGAAGGGAAGATAGAAGTCGAACTCTCCCCCCACCTCGGGCGTGTCGTGAGGGTTTATCTTCAAGATGACGTTGAGATGCGCGTCGCTCTTTTCACCGTATTCGTCCACGGTCTCGCCGACTATGGCGTAGACGTTGGTCGTGTCGCCCAAAAGCTCGGTAAGCTCCACGGTTGAGGTAAAGTTTATGACCTCGCCTTCGGGAGCGGCGTTTTTTTCAAGCTTTATGTGCTCGGGCCGGAACGCGAACCAAACTTCTTTACCTTCGACGGACGCGGGGTCGTCAACGCAATTTTTGACGTCAAAGGAAAGGCCTTTGACTTTTTCCGACGTGAACTTCCCGTCGACAACGACGCCCGGAATGAAGTTCATGGGAGGGTCGCCTATGAAGCCCGCGACGAACTTGTTTTTCGGATAGAAGTAGAGTTCGTACGGCGTGCCGACCTGCTGGATGTAGCCTATCGACATGACGACAATCCTGTCGGACATCGTCATGGCCTCGGTCTGGTCATGGGTCACGTAGATGGTCGTCGCGCCTATGGCGTTGTGTATTTGCTTTATCTCGGAACGCATGGTCACGCGCTGCTTCGCGTCGAGGTTGGACAAAGGCTCGTCCATGAGGAAGATTTTAACTTTCCTTATGAGCGCACGCCCGACGGCGACACGCTGCTGCTGTCCGCCGGAAAGCTGACGGGGAAACCTGTCGAGGTACTGTGTGATGCCCAAAATTTGCGCGGTCTGCTGAACCTTGTCGTCTATGATGTCGGCGTCTATGCCGTCGAGAGTCAAGCCGAACGCGAGGTTCTCATATACCGTGAGGTGAGGATACAGCGCGTAGGACTGGAAGACCATCGCGATACCTCTCTGCCTCGCCGTCTGGTCGTTGGCCCTCACACCGTCGATGTAGAAATCACCGGACGTTATTTCGTCGAGGCCGGCGACCATGCGGAGGATGGTCGTCTTGCCGCAGCCCGAGGAACCTACGAGACATATGAACTCCTTGTCCTTTATGTCGAGGTTGACATCGTGCGCGGCGTGGTAGCCGTTGGGATAAACCTTATTCATGTTTACCATTTGAAGATGTGCCATTTTTCTATATTCTCCTAAAATGTTTTCTCTTTATGTGTCCTTTTAGAGGAGATCCTCCGTTTTGAGGTTGTCCATGTCGTCGTAGTTTTTGTTTTCACCGCACATGCCCCAGATAAAGGTATAGTTGTGCGTGCCGACCCCGGTGTGAATTGACCAGCTCGGAGAGATGACGGCCTGCTCGTTGTGTAAAACTACGTGTCTCGTCTCCTGCGGCCTGCCCATGAGATGGAATACGGCCTCGCCTTCTGGTAGCTCGAAGTACATATAGACCTCCATGCGCCGCTCATGCGTGTGCGAGGGAAGTGTGTTCCACGAACTTCCTACCTCCAGCTCGGTAAGCCCCATCGAAAGCTGACAGCTTTCAAGGACGTCGCTTATTATGAACTGGTTTATTGTCCTTTTGTTCATGCCCTCAACCGAGCCCAAGTGCCTTTGAACGCAGTACCTCGTGCCTTCCGGGGGCTCTTTTCCTTCAACCGGCTTTATGATTTTGACCGTGGGGAAACTTTTGTGCGCGGGGCTCGAGTTAATGTAGAACTTCGCGGGCGTCTTTTTGTCGGCGGAGGAAAAAGTTACGTCTCTCGTTCCCATGCCGACATAGAGGCATTCCTTGAACCCCAAGGCGTAGTCTTTTCCGTCCAAGGTGACTTTCCCCTCTCCGCCTATGTTTATTATGCCGAGCTCCCTTCTTTCAAGGAAGTAATCGGTCGCGAGTTCCTTGAATGTCCCGAGGGAGAGCTTTTTTTCGACAGGCATCACGCCACCGGCTATTATCCTGTCCTGGTGTGAATAGGTGAGGAGAATGTCGTCGGGAGTAAAAAGCTTCTCTATGACATAGTTTTCTCTCAGCCTTTTCGTGTCATACGTCTTGGAATCATCGGGATGATTCGCGTATCTTACGTCAAACTGCATTTTCTGCTCCTTAAAATCAGATTTCGTCCCAAATTTTTTTCACAAGCTTCGAGGAGGGCACGATGTCGTCGCCGGCGGTGCCTTCGAGAACAATTTTTGCGTCCTCGTCGTACGCCTTTATCCTAGAAAGTATCGCCTTCATGTCGGCGCGGCCCTTCCCCACGGCGACCTGCTTTATCTTCCCGTCAGCTACCGTCCAGTCCTTGACGTGGAAGACATCTACTTTGCCTTTAAAAATTTCCAGTCCCTCGTCCATGATGTCGAGGTAACTTTCGTGGTTTTCGTCGTCCAGGTAGTTGTAGATGTCAAATATCACGCGGACGTTGCTCTTTCCTATCGCGTCGACGGCCTCTTTGAGCCTTTCCGGCGAAAAGCACACATGTCCCGCGGCGCCTTCCATGCCCACTTTCACGCCCCTCTCTTCCGCGAAAGCCGCGAGAGAGGAAAACGTCTCGATGACCGTATCCAGCGCCTCATCGGTGCGGTTTTTGGGGTTGTACGTCCACTTGTCGTCGTTGAAAGAGCCCGTCTCGGAGCCCACCATGTCCTTTCCGAGCAACTGACAGTACGTGAGGTAGTCCTTGAAAATCCGGACACAGTCGGAAACTTTCTTTTTGTCCGAATGGACGGGGTTGAAGTACGCCCCCACCATGGTGACGTCCACGCCCGCCTCTCTAAGCGCGTCTCCTAGCCACTTAGCGTTTTTTTCGTTTAAAGCGCCGGGTTTATAGGGCACCTCGTCTAAAAATTTATAGGGCACGAGCTGGACCGCTTTAACCTCGCACTCTTTCATTTTGGAAAGAGCGGCGTCAAGGCCTCTAACCTTCAAATCATGGGTACGAAATGATATTTGCATGTCTTTCCTTATCGTAGTTAATTTTAACCCACGGTTAATTTTAACCCTTATCTTTTGACTCTCCCGGAAGCGTCCCCGCCGGCAAGATCCTCGACCTCTTTTCTGGATGCGAGGTTGAAGTCTCCGGGTATGGTGTGCTTTATCGCGGAAGCCGCGACGCCGAACTCCAAAGCGGCTTTATAGTCCTTGCCGTCAAGTATTCCCGTTATGAACCCGCCGGCGAAGCTGTCGCCGCCGCCCACGCGGTCAACTATCGGATGGATGGTGTACTCTTTTGAGTGGTAGAACGTCTTATCTACGCTACTGTAAATGCATGCCGACCAGCCGTTGTCGGACGCGGAATGGGAAACCCTCAAAGTGCTCACGCAGTATTTGAACCCAAAGGTCTCGCTCATTCTCTTGTAGATGTCCTCGTATCCCGCGAGATTGAGCTCGCCGGACGTGACATCCGTGTTCTCAGGTTTGAAGCCTAAAACGAGCTCGGCGTCCTCCTCGTTGCCTATGCAGACATCGACGTATTTCATGAGCCCGGTCATGACCTTTTTCGCCTTGTCGGAAGACCACAACTTCTTGCGGTAGTTGAGATCACAGGACACGGTGACGCCATGTTTTTTAGCGGCCTTCAAAGCGGCCTCGGTGAGAGCGGTCGCCGCGTCGGACACGGCGGGCGTTATGCCGGAGAAATGGAACCAGTCCGCGCCCTCAAAGATGGCGTCCCAGTCGAACTCATCGGGGCTCGCGGTCGTGATGGAGGAATGCGCTCTGTCGTAGATGACCTTTGAGGGACGCATGGAAACTCCGGTCTCCAGATAATAGATGCCGACCCTTTCGCCGGATCTCGCGATGTGACCGGTCTCAACGCCGTACTTTCGGAGAGCCGCGATGGCGCAGTCGCCTATCTCGTTGTCGGGAAGCGCGGTGACGAACTCAGCCTTGTGTCCGTAGTTCGCGCAGGACACGGCGACATTGGCCTCGCCGCCGCCGTAGTTGATGTCAAACTCATCGGCCTGGATGAATTTCTCGCTGCCGGGCGTGGAAAGACGAAGCATTATCTCGCCCAGTGTGACAATCTTTTTAGCTGCCATAAATATTCTCCTAAAATTATGTTTTCTTATTTGTTCAGGACAAAGTGCACGGCGAAACCGCCAAAGTCCATGTCTTCCAAATATGCCACCTTTATCTTTCCGCTCTTCTCGTCATATTTGAGCGAATCAGCTTTCGGCTCAACCCCGCGAAGGTGCAGCTGATAGAGCGCCCTCTCTATGGAATTCGTGCCTATCGCGATGTGGCCCATGGCTCCGTGGAAGGGTTTTTTCATAACTTCTATATAGTCGCTCGCAAAAACCGAGCTCGAACCCACCCTCTTTGTGAAGCCGAAAGCGTTTTCAAATTTGTCGGCGACCTTTATCGCGGACGCCTCGTCGGGCTGGTTTATGCCGATGTGCACGAGCTTAAAACCTAGCATTTTATTTACGGCCTCTTCGCAAAGCGCGGTGATGCCGTCCCAGTCCTCCGCCATAAGGAGTTTTTCCGGCACAATCCAGCTTCCGCCGCAGCACACGATTTTGTCGTACGCGAGATACGAGCCTATGTTGTCCGCCGTGACGCCGCCCGTGGGCATGAAGCGCATCTGTGAATAGGGGCCGGCGAGACTTTTGATGTAGGCTAACCCTCCCGCCTGTTCAGCGGGGAAGAATTTCGCGAACGAAAGGCCAAGCTCCAAAGCATTTTCCACCTCGCTTGCGGAAGAAAGGCCCGGCGCGAATGGAATGCCGCTTTCGAGACAATGTTTTACGACTTTCGCATTGAGTCCCGGAGCCACGCAGAATTTAGCTCCCGCTTTGAATGCCGCGTCCGCCTGCTCACACGTCAAAACCGTGCCCGCGCCGACTATCATGTCGGGGAAGGCCTTCACCATCTCCCTTATGACCTCGTCGGCGCCTTTCGCCCTGTAGGTCACCTCAGCGCAGTTGATGCCGCCGTCGCGGAGAGCCGCGGCGAGCTTTACGGCGTTGGCGGTTTTCTCGAGCTTTATGACGGGAACAATCCCCACTTTGTAAAGTTCGTCCACGACGCCGTCGATTTTATCAAATACTGTCATAATCCCCCTTCACACCCCTATAACATATAAGGGCAATCGTAGTTATTAAAATTATAAAATCCGCGCCCCACGCAGTAAATACACAATTTGGGTGAGAACATGGATTTTTCAGCACTCAAAGTCGCACGCGTTTTTAACGATATGGGACGGAGCCGAAGCCCCGTCCCAACAATTTTTTAAAACATTGAGTTTTTTCCTTTATGTCTCTTGCTCGTCAGAACCCCCAACCGGAATCTCAACATTTTCCTCGGTATCCCATTCTCCCTGGAATATAAGCACAAGATAAGGAGCAACTATTTTTGTGCCCCGCGTGTTGTACACAAACTCCCAGTATCCGGATTCCATGTCTATCGGACAAAGGTTTGCCCATGAAACCATGTCTGCTGTAACTATGTCGGTGTACACTCCGTATTCTTCATTGTACTCCGCGTTGGGAGCATAACATTTAGATACCTCAATGTTGCCGTTGGCCGCGAAATTACCGACAATCCAGCTCGCGTTTTTAAGTGATGTTTTTATCGACTCGTTCCCGAACCAGAGCTCTCCGTAGCTTACGCAGTTGTGGATGTAGGTCCTCCCAGTGCCTGTGAACTGACCTATGACCCCGCCGAGATACGATTTTCCGGAGCTTGTCGACTCTATTACGCTGTAAATGTTGCACTGATCAATTTCGAGGTAATCTTCAGCGTTTCTGTCATCCGACCTTCCGACAATGCCCGCCGCTATACCGCTTGTCGCAGTGATGTACGCATTGACATAGCAATTCGATATGTAAACTTTATTCCAGCTGTCCGTGCCTCCGGCCTGGATGAATCCGACGATGCCGCCAATTCTTTCAACGCCTTTAATTATCGATCCCGTGTAGGTTTCTGTTATTACTCCATTCCCATCTGTCGTATAAGCCTCGTGTGTGTAGGTATTTATAAGCGACACACCATCAATGTAAGTTGAAAGAGTGTTTCCGCCCGATGAGACGTTTATTTGTCCCACAATGCCGCCGACTCTTTGGCCGTTGCTTATGACGGTTATGTCCGTCGCGGCGATATTGTAAAGATATCCGCCCTGCATGAGACCTATAAGTCCCGCGGAGGTGCCCGTCCCCGAGCTCGACGCCCCGGAGTAATTTATTTCTATGTTGTCAAATTTGATGTTCTCTATTGTTCCGCCTTTCACCGTGTCAAATACGGCTCTTTGCGACGTCTCGATGTTTTTGATTGTGTGCCCGAGACCATTTAAAAGTCCGGTGAAAGTTCCGGAAGCGCTGTAAGTCACGCTCGTGAAATCTATATCGTTTTGAAGGAGGTAGATTGTGTTCGAGTTATTACTGCTCATCATCTCTGTAAAGTCATCAGCCGTGGCAATTTCCTGCACTTCCGCTTCCATTTCGTACACTTTTGAAATTTGTGTACCGTCGATACTTGTGAGAACGCAGTAGACATAATAACCTTCATTATTTTCGTCCGCGTACCCATGAGCAAAGGAAGTTTCTCTGAACTCACCCTTAATTACGTTTTCGTTTTCTATTACCTGTTCCGCTAAAATTTCTTCATCCTCGCCAATTCCCGTAAGCTTTTCCGTTGCTTTCAAAACATAGGAATATCCGGTGGGACTTGAAAGTGAGCCGGATATCTCAAACCCGTCTCTATAAACCGTAAGTTTCGGGTCTTCAACGAAATCCACCTCGGCGCCTTTGCTCGCCACATAAATTGTGTAGGTGTAGGATTTTTGAGTTACCGCCGCAAGTTCGTCCGGATCATTTATTGAAACGTTAAGGGTTATTCTGTACACCCCGGCGTTGGATGTCGTGAACCCGCCCACTTCGTCGAATGTGTCCGCCGAGGTGGGAGCGAACTCATATTTAGTTTCTATTGTGTAGAGGCTTTGGTCAAGCACCTTTCCGTTGTAATCCGAGCCGTTCTCCACTGTCACTTCAGGCTCGGGAAACGCCGCGTACTGGTCGACAATCGCTTGGTTGTATTCGACACCGTCCACGACAATTTCTCCGATGCTGGGGATGTCGCGCCTTACGATGAGCTCGTAAGATTTAGTCGCTTTTATCCCCTCATACTCCATTTCCGCAGTTAGTGTCACCTCCTTATCTTCCTCGGCGTCGCGGTTGACGATGACGTCCACCGTGCTGCTCTCTGATGTTGTGTATTTTATTGTGCTCACAATTTCCAAAACATCTTCATCGCTCGAAGTCCAGTTTATTTTTACGCCCCAGATGGAGTTGACAACTTTGAAATTTTGGAAGATGGCATCCTCGTACACGGGGATATAAATCATGTTGGAAATCGCGGCGAGAGTGTCAGCGTCAGCTGAATTTGAGCTTTGTCCGCAGGTGTATTCGTAGTGTGTGTATTCGTCCCATGAGGTTTTGGAAAGGTCCGCGCCGACGCCCTTAAGAACCAGGTTTGCGCTCCCTTTTATTTTTAGCATGTCCCCGGCGTTTATTGTACCGTCCGCCTCTCTTAGTTCTTTGTGTATGTTACCTTCCTCAAGATTGACAACGCCCGCGGCGCTAAATGTAGTTCTTACTCCCAAATCAAGGGCGGGGGTTTCGACAAATATGTCCCCTCTTGGTTTTTCGCCCGAAGAATAAGCGTTTCCTCTTATTCCTCCTTCATTTTTTGTGTCCGCGTCAATTGTGCCGTCCACATAGTAATTTGAGAACATGCAGTTCGTTGTGGCCCCTCTGTAGGCGTCCGCCGCGGTCTCGGAGTTCCCGTCTATTACGGAAAGCACGTTTGCCATAGTGTTGTAACTATAAGACCATCTGGAAAGGTCTATGTTCGCGCAGCCGGCATCCATGGTATTTCCGTCGTATTTCACTCGGCCGAATGTGCTGACCTTTTCTATCTCTTCCTCATCTTCCTGCGATTCGTCCGTATCGTCATCCAAATCCTGCTCCGCGCTTTCCTCGTCCAAATATTTTATGCTTTCCGTCTTAATGGGCGAGGTCTCCTTCGGCGCGTTATTGTCAATCGAAGCGCAGTTGTTGTACGAGGTCACACCGTCTATTTGAAGTGTTCCGGGGTTTGAGTTGTCCGTGACACCGTGCATGCGGTTATTAAACGACATGCAATTATAAAGTTTTACGTCGCCTTCATTGGAGCCGCCGCCGAGCTTGAATCCGTTCCCGTCACCATCCCTTGTGGTGTATGAATTTGTGTCGTTTTCCGCATACGCCGCGCTGAAATTCGTGCCGAATCTCGCGTTGTTTTCCGCTTGCGTGTTCAGAAGATAGCCGTTTTCAAAAGCCATGCAGTTATAGATTATGACGCAGCCGATGTTTCCGGTGTCCTCCTTCGCGTAAAGGTCCCAACCGTCATCACTGTTGCGGTACGCTATGCATCCGTCAAACATGTTCCCGTAACCTATGGTGAGCTTCGCGCCGAAACCGTCCGCGTTCTCGCCGTAAGTGTGGTTGTCGTAGTTGTTGAACGACGTGCAGTTCTTTATGAGGTTATAGCTAGGCCAGTCTCTTATGTTCGTGTCCGCCGACTGCTTTCTTCCAAGCTGCAGCCCCGTGTCGCGGTTGTTGTAGAACTGACAATTCTCTATGACGTTGTGATTCCCGCCGATGTACATGCCGTTGTCGCCCGCGCCCGCGACGTCAATGCCGTACCAGTAGATGTAATCGCTGTTTATCGTGACGCCCCGGTTGTTTCCGTCAAAAGCCTCGCCATAAAGACTTATCACGGCAGACGTGGACTCATACGTGTGTCCGTCATCCGCATAAGCCGCGTTCATTATGGTTATGTAGTTGTCATATGTTCCGCTCTTCTCGACATATACGGAGGTCGTCTGCACGTACTGTCCCGGCATAACCAGAACAGTGTCCCCGGCTTCAAGAATGGAGTCTGTCGAATGTGTGCCGCTCGAACCGTATCCCACCAGATCAAGAAGGTTGTACGGGTTCTCAAAGCTCCCGTCGCAGGATGAAGCCGTAAACTGTGCCACTTCCGCGGAAACGTAATACGTCTTCCCGTCCCCTCTTTCCGGAGTGTAACTGTATTCTATGTCAAGGGTTTTGTTCCCACTGCTGCAAGCGCCGAGAGCCATAACGCCCCCCGCCATGCACACCGCGAGAACGGCAGCCACTCCCACCGCCACGATTTTATTTTTTCTATATTTTCTCATTTCTAACCCTCTTTGTTAATTTTGTCCGTCTTGGTTTTTATTTCTCTCTACCAAAGTCCCCACGTATTTTTGAGGTAAATTCAAGTCTATGTTCTCAAAGGTAAGATCTTTTCCAAAGGATGTCATAACAATCTCGTTAGTCGCCTCTTTTTTCTCTTTTTCCTCTATTTCTTCTTTGGTGTCGTATTTTATGACGATCGCCATTATGTTTGTGCTCCCGCTAGCAGACAGCACATAGTCCCCCGCGGTGCATTCGTAGGTTACATATTTTTCTGAGTCTCCGTAGGCATTCTTATGTAAAGCGCCGTTTTCGCCCCCAGCCACCCATGTCGCCGAAGCTCCAGCATCGTTGTCGCCGGCAAGAGTTAGAGTCGTTGTGTTATCGTCACTTCCCGTACCGCAGATCCCGTAAATTGTCACCGTTCCCGGGAGAATCATACTGAATTGGAGTTTGTTACTGGAATTTATTTGGACTCTACCTTTTAGCTCCAAATCCTCAAGCTCTACCGGTATATCCGCAAGCCCATACGTGGAAGAACCCGTTTTTACGCTCCCAACCGTTGTAAAAGTGTCCATAAGCACAGATCCCGCAGTGTATGTCACTTCCGAGCCCGTGTATATATCATTAAAATTGTAAACCTCGACAAGACCATAAAGGTCATCAGCTATTCCGCTTATTGTGTATTCTACGCTCACCGTATGGCTTTTTATTTCTTCCTCCGTAGATGTTTTTATCCTCTCGACATATGTCGCGGTGGCCGTCTTATTTTCCCCGGTTTTTGTCGTGACAAGATTTGAAATTTCCATCTCCGCGCCTGAGACGGTGCCCACAATGCCGCTGTCATACGTTATCTTAAATACCCATGTAGCGCTCATCTGGTCTATCTTTGATGCCTCCTGCGTAAACACAGACGAGGTTGCTTCTTTATCCAGTTCAATTGTTTCAATGGGGTCCTTCACATAACAAAAGACGTATGCCGCGCACGTATATTGCAGCGACGAAAATTTTCCCTCAATTGAAACATCCCTGTACGCATAAATGGTATAAACACCCACGCCGACATTGTTCAGTGAGGTTATCTCCTCCCCGCCTTTGAAGTATTTTGTTTCATAGGCGCCGCTACTGAGGGCCGTAGAAGACACACCGTTTTTATCCACGGCATATACCTTTATGTCGGAGGTGCTGATATTCACTCCGCTTGCCCCCTCCGCTATCGTATAGTCCACAGTATCTTTTTTAACGCTCAGCCCCGTTATCTCCTCAATCACCTCAACGTCATAGCTTTCAGAAAGGGTGACACCGCCTTCGGAATAGGAGACTACGATCGTGTATTCGCCGGCCGTGGTGTTGTCAAAAGCGGAGTTATCCACGTCAAGATACGCCGCCGAAATGGTCTCTTCGTTGCCGCTCTCGCGCTTCACCGTCGCTTCAAGACCATCGGTGGAGAACGACTGGTACGTAAGATAAGTCCTCTTGACGTTATCTATGGACAAGGACATTTCAGTTATGGGCGTGTCGTCTGCCGAATCCTTGTCAGAACTGCAGGCCGCGAACACGCAAAGCGCCGCGGCGACGACGAAGACGCCTATAAGAACTCCTTTGATTCCTTTGAGTTTCTTCATTGTTTTCTCCCCATACATATTGTAAAAAATTATAAGAGTCATGCAAGTTTGGGGGCAATCCCCCATCTTCTCCGTAAAGGCTATCACAACCCCAAAAACGCGTCAAGACGCGTTTTTGATTTTTAACCGGTCATTTTTTGTTTTTTTGTGATTCGGGGGAAATTTGTCAAAAAAATTCACGCGGCGCCATACCGCATTCAAAAAGCATGGCCTTTTTCGCCCCGCGCTAGCCCCCACGCTCACTTTGAATTGTTTACCGTAAATTCCGCTATTTCCTTTTTTGAATATTAGGGCACCTCATAGGCAAAGGAAATGACGTACCCGAAGACCTTTCCGATGTCTTCGGGAAGGTATCATACGAAGCTTATAATGATGCGTGGCTGTCATCACAGTGATAGCTACTATACCAAGAGCCGTTCACATGAAATTTGCGGCGCAGCGAGCCTATGATTTAAAGACGGTGTTTTCGTCAAAAAAGTGCCCTTCCGCCCTCGTCACTCTCACAGCGCAAGCATTTTTCGTCAAATTCTTGGTTTTTGCCGCCACGCCGCACTCCTTCCCCGAGGCGTTCTTTAAAATCCGCGGCCGACGTCCGCGCCGCGCGCCCGAAGTTTCTCCTTTGTCCTTATCCACGAAAGGTCAAAATATTCGAGCTAGAACGCATCGGCCCGTCAGGCACGCGCTTTACTTGCCGCCTTCCGCCGCAAGTTCCCGAAGTTTCCCCGCTTCGCACAATCGTACATGTAGAGAAAGACCGTAGGTTTCATCCGGCTAGATATTGAATATGCGTTCGGACGGCTCCTTTTTTTCATCCGCGGCGGCGCTTTTTTGATTTAAAAATAGACAAGACACCCCGTCATAAAATAGGTTATGTCATGGGAAAGCGCCCGGCGATGCGCTCTTTTCGCCTTCGCCGGTTTTTGTGTCCTTAGAATGCCCGTCAAATTTTCCCGCGCCGCAAATTAGCCGTCATAAGAAAAACCCACGCTATGGCGCCGAAAAGGTTTTCGGCCCCGCCGTCCGTCATGGCACATCCTTTCCCACCATAAACGCCCGTAAAGGCCCAATATGCAAAGCCCCGCTGGCAATGCCATGAAAAGATGGGTGAAACACGCGGGGTTTTTGGGGTTACCGTGATCTCCCCTATAAGTCACTTCGCCGTCAGCCGCGCCGAAAGCCTTTTTCTCAAGAAATCTTAAACCTAGAGTATAGAAAAAATCCAACACGTTTCACCGGATTTTAAAAGGCCCGCCCGTACCTTATAATATGATATTAGGCCCCATAATATAATATGGGCCCCCGCGCTTTACGGGAAACCGGGCGTTTCATTTGCCGTCATAAAGGCCGCCCTTCGTAAGCTTCCTCCTTTTTTCTTCTCTTCTTTTTCTCTCTTCCGCCATTTTCCTGTCTTCCTCGCGTCTTTTTTCGGCCTCGGCCGCAAGCATTTTCGCCGTATACTCGTTTCGCCTTTTGACGCCTTCCGGAACGTAATCGAGTCTGTCCGCGCGCTCTCTCATGAATTTTTCCCTGGCGGCACGGGAAAGGTCGCCGTCTCTATTTTCCGCCGAATAGATGTTCCAATAAATCTCCCAAAGATACTCCTCCGCGCCCATCCTCCCGCGGTTTCCGGAAAAGACCGTGTGCGTGTCGTCTCTGACGATTTCCCGGTATAGGTCATTGTCCTCGCGTCTTATCTTTTTCAGCTGCGACGAGAAATCCTTTATTCCCAGATACCCGTTTTCACGACTTAAATTTCTCATGGCGTAGCAGTACCACGCGTCCGCCGTTTCGTATTCATCAAGCGGCCTGTCATAAGACTTAGGTTCGGTGGCGAGCTCTCTTTTGGGTGCTTCTTCCTTTTCTGGCGAAGGCAAAAAACTCTTTTCCGCGGCGGGTGCGGGAGCGCCCTTTTTAGCGATGGTTTTCTTCTGTGCCTTTTCGTTTTCCCCTTTCCCTAAGTCTTCCGGAAGGAAAAATTCCCGCATGAACTTTCCCGCCGCCTTCACGGCCCGTAAGAAAAATCCGGGTGCTTTTTTCTCATCGCCGCCCGCCTTTTCGCCGCCCTCGGAGAAAAGTTCCCCGTCTTCCGGCGCGCCGGGAAAAAAGGAGCGCGGGCAAACCTTCTTTGAAATATCTTTCTTTATTTTTGAAGCCGGCATGTTTTCGGCTTCCAAAGTTTTTCTGTCCCCTTCGCCTATATGCCTCGCCCCGTGCTCTTCCGAAGCCGCGCCGGCCTTTTTTTCGCCCGCAAATTTCTCCGGGGCCTTTGCCGCGGCCTCAGAGGCATCTTTCCTGCCGGAAAGGGAAAATACGTCATTTTCACGCGAGAATCTTTCCGGGAAGGGCTCCCCGTCAATCTTTTCGGGCTCCGGGGAAAAGGACAAAGGCATTTGACCTATCTTTCGGGCCTTTGCCGCCTCCTCCTCTTCGGCCATATCGGAGGATTTTTCAAAAGATGTGATATAGGTGTTTTCATCCGAAGGCAACTTCCTCTCCTCCTCTTTTTCCGGGTCTTCCTCTTCTTTTTCCAAAAAACGTGAGACACTCGCTATGCCGCCGAGCGCATCTTCCTCCGGCAAAGTCTCTTCCTCTTTTTTCGTTGCCGGAGCATCGGGGCCCATCCACGAGGCAATGGCCTCTTCCCTGGGTTTTGCCGCCTCCTTTACGGACTCTCCTTCGGGAAATGTTCTTTCGGTGCCCGCGCCGTCGCCGTACTTTTTTTTGAAAGCCTCAATCCTCTCATGAAGAAGTCTCCGCCTCTCGTCATACCTCTCCCATACGGAAAGGCTCTTTTCTTTTTCTTCCGTATCTTCCGAAATGCCGGAGGGCTTCGAAAAAAACACTTTTCCGGCAAAACCACTGTCCGTCGCCCCGCAAAGGCTCTCCTTCTCGGAAAGAGCGTGGGTTTCGGGCA
>JAJQAJ010000020.1:0-4610 GCA_021203865.1 Clostridia bacterium | reverse complement strand
CTGTCCGTCGCCCCGCAAAGGCTCTCCTTCTCGGAAAGAGCGTGGGTTTCGGGCACGGTAAAAAAATCATTTTCAAAAACGCACCCTACGGCATCATTTTCGGGTGTCACGGCAAACGCCTGGAAATTTTCCGCCGCGAAGTCGTGGACCCGTCCCATGCTCTCAAAGCGCCCCTCTAAGGCCGCCTTCATGAAAAGGGGAAAAAGCTCCAAAATCTCGGGAAAGGCATCAGCCGGCCATTCGTTGCGCGAAAGCCCGCTTTTTCCGGCGCCCTCGCATGTACCGGACAAAACCTTCCCGGGTGCCTCATCGTAAAAAACGCCCGCCTCGCCGCCTCGGGCTGACGTCTCCTCTTCCCTTTTTTCCTTTTTTTCCTCCTCCTGCATCCACCTTCCCAGCTCGGCCTCATCTAAAAGCCTCCCAATGAACCACTCCGCGGCCTCCCTTGCCATCGCTTTGACGTTTTCGCTTTCCCAGTCCGCAAGCTCGGGGTGCCTTAGGACGCTAAAGTCTTCTTCGAGTCTCATCTCCCGCACTTTGAGCGCGATCCCGGCGTTCTCATCGATGTCGGACAGCAAAAAACCTTTTCCGAGCACCGCTCCACGAACCTCCTTTCCCTCCTCCCTCACGCCGTAGACAATGTCGCCGTCAATCTTGCCGAGCCTCATGTCAATGCCGCGTGCGTCCAGTGCGGTTTTTAAGGCCTCATGAGGGTCCGCGCCGTCTTCCACGAGATTTTGAGCCTTCATCTGCGCGAAGAAAATGTTCGCCCGCGCCCTCGCGAGCCAGCTTCTGGAGTCAAACCCTATATAATCGCCATAGCTTCTGTCTATGATGCCCGGGGTTCTTTCCCCGCGCTCACGGGAATCCCACGGCGAGATGCCGTAACGTTTCCCTATTTCGTCCACGGTCTTTCTCATGGCCGTAAGTTCGGAAAGATCTATGGCGAGTTTTTTACCCGTGACCATGTCCACGGCGCCGACGAGTATGTGCGCGTGCACGTGCCGCGTGTCTGTGTGGGTGGCTATGACGCACTGGTGACAGGGGAAAAGAGTTTTCGCTATCTCAAACGCCGCTTTTCTCACACTTTCGGGGAAGCAGCCGTCTTTCGCGCTCGGCGAAAAGACGAAGTCATAGGTCTTGACCTCGCCTTTTTTGAGACCCTTCCCGTAAAGCCGCATGACGTCCGTGAACTGGGAGACAATGTCTCTTCCCTTCATTAAATTCAGCGTGTCCACCCGTCTGAGCTTTCCGTCCCTCGTCACATACGCGACACTTTCCCTCACCGGTCCTCTTTCCGAATTTATTCTGAAGACGGCCACGCGTCACCTCCAAAAATCTTCCCCAAAGCTTCCGAAATCTTCTCCCCTTCGGAAAGGATGGAGGAAAACTTTTCTTTGTCACACCCGCGGGTTTTGACAAAGTCCAGAAATTCTTTCAACGCGTCGTCAAACCCGCGAAGCTCTTCCGCCAAAGTAAGCACCTCGTCCTCACTCCCGGCGCCTCCCAGCGCCTCCCTCACAATTTCACAAACGGTTTTGCCGGTTTCCTCTTTTTTCTTTCTTAAAAACTCCCTCTCCGCCCGGGAGACAGTCACAAATGCCGTCACCCCGTCTCCTTTCTTCCCGTTCACGTCTCTTGCTCCCGAATTTTCTCCCGGCCGCCCTTTACAGCGAGAGACCGAATTTCACCGCCACATCGTACACTTTCTCAAACCTCTTTTCAAGGTCCCGCGCCCGCTTTTTCTCTTCCGCGTCCAGAGCCTTCATGCCCGTCGCCCGGGAAAACTGGTTGACGACGTCCGCCGTCAGCATGAGAACCTCCCCCACAGTGGTCTTCTTTGTCATCTTCTTTCCGGTGACGGCCCTCATAACGAAAGCCCCTCTCGTGAGGGACGCCCTTTTCGCCGCCTCGTCGAGCGCCGAAAACTCCTCTTCCGTGAGGGAAACATACACCTTCACCCTTTCTTCTTTCTCATTTTCAGCCATGCTCACACCTCCCGCGCTCTTTTTCGGTCCGTCTTTTTCCCGTGGTTAATTTTAACCATCTTTTTCAGCGCCCTCACATTCTCCCGCTTTTCGGAAATTCATGGATGACGTGAGAAACCACTCCAGAAATGACGATGCCCCCGACATCGCCCACCTTAATGTCCGGGTATCTGTATGAGCCGTCTTCGAGTTTTTCGTCATTTTCCGCCCTTAAAAAGACGTTTTTGACGTCTCCCGCGTATCTGATCCTCAAAGTCTTGCAGGTGTTTCCCTCGCCCGGGATGTGGGCCACCACCACGCTGCCGTCATGGGCCACCCTGTAAGGGTGCACGACGAGAAGGTCGCCTTCCCGGATTCCGGCGTTTTTCATGCTGTCGCCGTGCGCCCTAAGGATGTAGTATTCGTCCTCCCCAAAGATTGACGTCGGCAAAAGCACGCTCGCCTCAATGGAGTCGTCCCCGAAGGTGGGCATCCCGCACACCACCTCGCCCGCGACGTAGACTTTCTGTGTCTCGCCCGTCCTGTCGGCCTCGGGAACCTTAAGCGCACGCCAGGAAGAGTCGCCGTCAAACTCGAACACTCCGTCTTCGACAAGCGCGTTCACGGCCACGGAAACCGTGCTCAGCGACGCTATCCCCGTCGCCTTCTGTATTTCACGGTATGTGGGGGATTTCCCCGTCCTTTGCATGCACGATATTACGAAATCCTTGATCCTTTGTTTGCGCTTTTCGGCTTCATCCGTCATTTTTCTCGCCTCCACACCAAATCGTTGTATGCGAACTTTAAGTTCGCGTCACATTATAAATAAAACGTCCCGCCCACCACGATCAACTCGTTTTCGGTGAAAAAATCCGTCCGGCAGCATACCGATGTTATCTCCCCTCAACAAAAAGGACATACCATAAGTTCAAAGTGCGACAAACAGTTGTCTTTGCTTCGCATGTTGTCGGTTCCCGCCCCACAGCACTTGTCCGCTTCGCACCCATCATCCGATTGTTCGTATGAAACCGCAACTTTTTTGTGTTCAGGAGATATTGACATTGGCCTTCGGATTACGTACAATTATGGGGAAACGGGGGGTGTTATGCCGAATTGGAGTCAAGTTTTAAAAAATCTGGGGGAAACGGAAAACCCCCTTGATGCGATGAGGAAAAAATATTTGGCAATTATGTCGCAGTATACTGGGAGAAACGTAATTGCATTTTATTCCGCATTTATCCAAAAGCCAAATATGGATGGAACATCAATCGATGAGAATGATAAAAATGCGTTCATGCAGGCAGTATGCGGTTTGGACAGAAGTAAAGGATTGGATTTAATTTTGCATACCCCAGGAGGTGCTTTGGCCCCTCCGAGTCTATTTGTACTATCTGAAAAAGCTGTTTGGCAATGATATCAGAGTTTTCGTTCCACAAATCGCAATGTCCGCAGGGACGATGTTGGCTCTTTCATCAAAGGAAATTGTAATGGGGAAAGAGTCAAATTTGGGGCCTATTGATCCGATTTTGGGAGGAATGTCGTGTGCAGGTATCATTGAAGAATTCGACACCGCAATGCAGGATGTTGTCGCAGAACCAAAAAAATCAAGTGTTTGGACACCTATTATAGGAAAATATTATCCTACGTTCATAGGCGATTGCAAAAAAGCCATCACATTGGCTGACGGAATGGTAAAGCAGTGGTTAATTGACAACATGTTCAACGGTGAAACAGATAAGGTACAAATGGCGGAAAATGTTTTGAATACATTGTCAAGTCATAATAAAACATTGTCTCATTCACGTCACATACATGCGGATGATTTAAAAAAACTTGGCCTAAAAATAATTGATCTTGAGGGTCTTGACAACAGGAAAATCGAGGACTGTAAGGATCTTCAGGATTGCGTCCTTACAATTCATCACACATATATGCATACTTTTTCCAATTCTGATGCCATTAAAATTGTTGAAAACCATGAGGGCGAGCGCATGATAATGAGCAGGCGCAACATACAAAGATAATATCATATGGGGTGTGACATGGAAGATTACAGCGTTGAATATAACAAAATTGTAAAAGGCAAACCTTTTACGGAAGATTACGGGAAGCAAGAATATCAAGAAACAACTATAAAAAAATTTTCGATTTTAGAGCCTATCGAAGAAATATCGTACAGCAATCACAGCAATTTATACAACAACGCGATCAGCAGGCCCAATCAAGATGAGTGAGGGCATTATTGTCCGGCTTTCAAAAAGTAATAATTCTGTCTGAACCATTAACCTCCTAACGGAGGTTATTTTTTTCATATGTTTTTGTCAAAATCGTGAGTAAAATGTTTCCGTAAAAAGCCAAAAAGCTACCATACGGGTTCCAACTGAAAAGGCCCGGCATCTATTTTTTTGCGGGATACGTACACACTCGTTTTAGCCAATATTTCTTTGAACAATCCACACGTCGTTAGAGACGTTCCTTATGTGACCGGCAAACGCCGCTCGAGAACATCCAATCAAAAGGGACCGGCCCGAACCGATCCCGTCTTTGTATGATGTGCTTTTACGTCACACTCTGACCCTTTTTATCCGGCAGGTGTGCCGCTTGCTTTTTTTGTCGTAGTGAATTCCCACGAGGACGACGTCT
>JAJQAJ010000079.1 GCA_021203865.1 Clostridia bacterium | reverse complement strand
TAGTTTGTTATCGTCGAGTGCATGGTAGGTTAATTTTAACCGAGCGTAAAAACAAAAAAATCCGGGATTTGTCGTTCCCAGATAATTTGGTGCCGCTGGCCGGACTCGAACCGGCACGGGTCACCCCACACGATTTTGAGTCGTGCGCGTCTGCCAATTTCACCACAGCGGCAAGATAGAAGAGAAGAAAAAAACCAGTTGCCATAAATCCATGGCGCGCTCGCCTCATCTTTCTTTTTCATTAGTTTCATTATACTAAGAGGTGTGTATTTACGCAAGCGATTTTCAAAACTGCGTGGCGTTTAAATTTCACCCGCCGAACACCTCATTTACATGTGTTCCGATTTCTTTTAAGCTATTTTTTATAAACAAAAGGTATACTGTAAAGAAAAGATTTTTTTAGGATCTTGTCAACATTTTCGGAGGAAAATAATTTAATGCGCGGGAAAGTGAAAAAATTCCTGACAATCATATTGATGGCCTTATCCGTCATGGCTCTCGCCATGCTGTCAGCGTGCGGCGTGTTCGGAAACAGTTCTGACGAAATATCGTTTTACATTGATGAAGAAACCGGGGAACTTATTTACGTCCATGACGGAGGTTACGAAAGTCTTGGAAAAGTCACGGGCAAAGACGCTGATGACGTCACCGTGATGGATTTATATGAGCTGTATGTGGCCGAAACGGGAAACAGCGATCTCACCGTGGAGGATTTCATACAGGGTTTTCTGGACTTTGACATTGTTACGGATAACTCTAGGTCAGTAAATTCTTGCCTTCGCTCGGCGGTCAAGGTTTTCGCTGAGTTTCCCATGAGTTCAAGCGGAATGGGAATAATTGGCCAGGATAGGGTATCCTACGTTGAACTTGTAGAAGGCTCTGGCATCATCTATGACACGACCACCAGCAGCGATTACATATATATTGTCACAAACTACCACGTGGTTTACGAGAGCGAATCGACCAGTTCGGACAAGATATCTAATAACATTCATGTCTATCTATATGGAAGCGAGGGGGAACCGGAAGTAAAGGAATACACCAACAGCAGGATGAATCTGTATGTCACCGAATACGAATACGACTCGTACGCCATCGAATGTGAGTACGTCGGAGGGTCTCTTAATTCCGACATCGCTGTCCTCAAAGCCTCAAAAGATGACGTCTACGCCATAAACGACGGCGTTGTTGCCGTTGAGAGAGCGGATGTGGACGAATACGGCAATTCATACAGCGTGGGAGAGACATGCTTCACGATAGGAAACTCCGAGGGCATGGGGCTTTCCGTGACTCAGGGAATAGTTTCAGTCGACAGTGAATACATTTCTTTGACAATCGGCACGACGACACAGTCGTACAGGAGCATAAGAATAGACACGGCCATGTATTCCGGAAACTCTGGCGGCGGACTTTTCAATAAATACGGCAAGCTCATAGGTGTAGTCAACGCCGGCAGCACAAGCGACGAGTCGATTAACTTCGCCATTCCTCTTTCCATCGCGGCGGGGACCGCTGACAACATCATATATTACGACATGTTAGGCGACGGTGAGAAGTGCGCGAAAACTCTTAAAGATTACTGGACTGTATCTTCGGAAAATTCGAGGTATGTCTATGATTCGACGATGGGATACGGAAGGATTGAGGAAGACGCCGTCGTGCAGTCGGTCACACCGGGAGGCATACAGGATAGTTTAGGCATTAAAGAAGGCGACATAATCACGGGCATCACGGTGGACGGCGGAAAAAATATAATCACCCGCGTGTACCAGATATCCGACATGAATCTTGTCCTTCGTCCCGGGGACGTCATATCGTACACATACATTCGCGGCGGCATGACATACGAGACGGATTCATTCGCTCTTGATTCGACATATTTTTCAAAAAGGGCATAAGGGGGATATATGAGAGTACTTTTATCGGAAGACGAACAGGAACTTTCCAAGGCCATCTGCGCGGTTTTAAAACACAACGGATATTCCGTTGACGCGGTGTATAACGGCGTCGACGCCTGCGAATACGCCGGCAACGGCAACTATGACGCTATGATACTCGATCTCATGATGCCAAAAATGGACGGCATATCGGTTCTGAGAAAGATAAGGGCATCGGGAAACAAGGTGCCCATCATTATTCTCACTGCCAAGACATCGCTTGAATATAAACTCGTAGGACTTGATTCGGGGGCTGACGATTACATGACCAAGCCTTTTGAGATGAAGGAGCTTCTCGCGAGAATCCGAGCCGTCACGAGGCGTCAGGTGTCCGCCGACGACAACACACTCTCATTTAGCGACATCACGCTTGACAGGGCGACCTGCGTGATGTCATGTGGGCACGAGGACGTGAAACTTGTCAACAAAGAGTACCAGATAATGGAGATGCTGATGTCCAGTCCTCAGAAAATAATCTCCACCGAAAATTTCATGGACAAAATCTGGGGCTTCGAGTCTGAGTCTGAAATAAACGTTGTTTGGGTGTACATTTCCTACATCAGAAGAAAATTGAAACAAATAGGCGCACACGTCGCGATAAAGGCGTCGAGAAATTTGGGTTATTCTCTCGAAGAAGTGGACGATGAAGGCAATCCCGTTCAGAAACATGACGTCGACAAGAAAGCTGACTTTGATGCCGGGGTGAACGGAGAGGACATTCTTTCCGAAGTTATGCCGGATGACACGAAAAATGAAGACTGACATCTTCCCGCCGCGTGCGGCGGGATTATTATTACGCACCCGAAACTTTTGAAACCGCAACTTCCGACAAACTGAAATCATGCGCGTGGAGATTTAAGGCCGGAGACGAATATGCTTAGAAAACTGAGAAGAAGGTTTCTTTACATAACGATGATTTTGGTGTTCGTTGTCCTTTTCATCCTCATAATGATTATCAACATCGTCAACAGGGTGAACACCAATGATACCGCGGACGAAATCATATCCGTAATAGTCGAGAATGTGGAAAATCAACCCCTCAATTCGTCGAATTCCGATCCCGACATAGATTCATCGTACAGCACGAAGTATTTTTACATGCTCTTCGAGAAAGATTCAGACGAGGACGAAGAGACGTTCTATGCTTTCAGTTCTACCATATCTGATATAGACTATGAAGAGGCGGACGAACTCGTTTCAAGGACAAGGGAGAGGGCGAACGCGAGAAAAAGATTCAGGTCAAAGGGTTACACCGATAAATACCGCTACGGCATTGAAGACGTTCTTGTTCTCCCTGATTACAATCCGGGCGTCGTGAACCAGGCCGTGCCGTGCACGATATATCTTCTTCTCGACATGACGAATGAACTTTCCAGCTGGAACTTCTTCCTGTGGATTTCCGTCATAATCAGTATTCTCGTCTATGTTCTCATATACATAGTCGTATATTTCATTTCAAAGAGGGTTGTAAACCCGATTGTAGAAAGCTATGAAAAGCAGCAAAGGTTCATAACCGACGCCGGGCATGACCTCAAAACGCCGCTTGCGATAATAAACGCCAACACCGAAGTTTTGGAGCTTACTGAGGGCGAGAACGAGTGGACCGTGGGCATAAAAAACCAGGTCACGAGGCTCACATCCCTCACGGACAAGCTCATATACCTCGCCAAAATGGACGAAAAGGAGGAGCGGCACAATTTTTCCAAATTCAACGCGTCGGAGTGTGTGGCGGACTGCTGCGAGGAGTTTATCGCTCTATCCCAGGTTTCTGGAAAGAAGCTTGAAATAAACATAAAGCCCGACCTCATATACAGCGGAGACGAAAGTTCAATAAATCAGCTTGTGACCCTTCTTTTGGACAACGCATTCAAATATTCGGACGACGGAGGGACGATTTCCATATCACTCACGGGAAATTCTGAAAAGTATCTCACCCTCATAGTTTCAAACAGCGTGGAATACATAAAACCCGGGAGACATGACGAGTTTTTCAATAGGTTCTACCGTGCGGACGATTCGAGAAATTCCCAGACCGGAGGTCAGGGGATAGGACTTTCCGTGGTCCAGGCCATCGTAAGCCTCCATAGAGGCAGGGTACGCTGCGAATCTCCAAACACAAAGTCAATACAGTTCATTATTTCACTTTGATTTCGGACGCTTCGGCGTCCTTTTTTTGAATTGCGAAAATCTTTCATCTATGGTACACTTTTTGACATGGAAAAATTAGTTCTGATAGACGGCAACAGTCTTTTGAACCGTGCTTATTTCGCAACGCCCGTGTTCACGACAAAGGACGGGCAGCCGACTAACGCCATCTTTGGGTTCATAAAACTTCTTCTAAAGGTCATAGATACTCAAAAACCGGAGTATCTTCTCGTAGCCTTCGACATGAAGGCACCAACATTTAGGCATGAGATGTATGACGGTTACAAGGCGACGAGAAAGGGAATGCCGGACGACCTCGCGGCCCAGCTCCAGCCTTTGAAGGACCTTCTATGCTCCATGGGCATCGCCATGTACGGAAAAGAGGGTTTAGAGGCGGACGACATCCTGGGGTCGGTTTCGAGAAAATTCGACGTTCATAGCTACATATACACGGGTGACAGAGATGCGTACCAGCTCGTTGACGAAAAGACCGACGTGAATTTCACGGTGAAGGGTGTGAGTTACCTCAAAGCCCTGAACGCGGAAAATTTTTATTCCGAAATGGGAATCAACCCCTCTCAGGTCATAGACATGAAATCCCTCATGGGTGATACGTCCGACAACATCCCGGGTGTCGCAGGAGTGGGCGAAAAGAGCGCCAAAACACTCATAGACGAATACGGCACTCTTGACGGCGTTTACGAAAATCTTGAAAGCGTAAAAGGCGCGCTCAAAACCAAGCTCGAAAACGGAAAGGACAGTGCCTATATGTCTTACACGCTCGCGACGATAAGGCGTGACGCCGACATAGACGTGAAGCTTGAAGAGCTTTCATGTCCCAAAAAATTCGGCGCTGACGCGAAAAGAATGTTCGCGGCATTAGAGTTTAAATCCCTTCTTTCACTCGACATTTTCGGTGAGGACGCTGCTGACGCAGAAAAGTCCATAGAATATCCGGAAAAGACAGTTTCCACCGACAAAACGGCGATACTTTTCTTCATTAGAAAAGGTGAAACTTTTTATGCTGACCTATCCCCAGAAACATTGCAGATATACTCGGATGGCGAAATACTGGAGATAACGTACACGGAGGGACTTTTTTCCGAATTTTCACAAAATGATTTTGTCTTCGTTTTGAAGGCGCTCTTTGAAAATTCGGCTAAGAAAGTCATTTTCTATGACAGCAAACTCTGCATGCATATTTTACAAAAACTGGGCGTTGACATGACGGCGTCCTTCGACGATGTCTCCGTGATGACGTATCTTTCCGACATATCCGTGGCCGCCGATCTCAAATCGGCGTGCACGGAAAGACTCATAGACAAAAACTTTTCGTCATATGGTCTCAAACTCATTCATGATGAGGCGACAAAAGAGCTCACCGGGGATTTAAAAAAGCTCTACGACGAAATAGAGTTCCCTCTCATCAAAGTGCTTTTCGACATGGAAAGCCGCGGCATAACCGTTTCAAAAAGAGAAATGGGAGCGCTGGGCGACAGGTACAACCAGAAGATAAAGGAGCTTTCTGACAGGATATTTTCTCTTTGCGGTGAACCTTTCAATTTGAATTCACCCGCCCAGCTCGGTGACGTTCTTTTTAACAAACTTGGAATAAAAGGCGAAAAGCCCAACAAAAAAGGTCAATTTTCTACTAGCGCGGAAGTTTTGGAAAAACATATAAATGACCACGAAGTCGTGGGCTTGGTTTTGAAATACCGGCAGTACATGAAACTTTACTCAACTTATGTGGAAGGTTTCAGGCCGCTCATAGCGGAAGACGGAAAAGTGCATACGACCTACAATCAAACCATTACCGCCACTGGGAGGCTTTCTTCTTCCAACCCCAACATGCAAAACATACCGGTAAGAGACGAGGAGGGGAAGGAGCTCAGAAAGATGTTTGTGCCCATGCCGGGCTGCGTTCTCATCGACGCCGATTATTCTCAGATTGAATTAAGGCTCCTCGCGCATTTTTCCGGATGCGAAACACTTATTTCAGCCTACAATAACGGAGAGGACATCCACACAGTGACGGCGTCGAAAGTCTTCGGAGTTGTGGCTTCCGAGGTGACCCCCAAAATGCGAAGGGAGGCGAAAGCCGTAAACTTCGGGATAATCTACGGCATAAGCGATTTCGGGCTCGCAAACAACCTTTCCATATCAACGAAAGAGGCGAAAACATACATAGACAATTATTTTACCGAATACCCCGAGGTGAAGGCATACATGAACTCGAATGTCGAGTTCGCCAGGGAAAACGGATATGTCACGACGCTAATGGGAAGAAAGAGGATTATACCTGAGCTCAAAGCGTCCCAGCACAATGTCAGGCAGTTTGGTGAGCGCGCCGCGATGAACATGCCGCTCCAGGGCACGAGCGCGGACATAATAAAGATAGCAATGGTGAACGTGGCGAAGGCCTTGGAGGATGCCGGACTTAAATCGAGGCTCATTTTGCAGGTTCATGACGAACTTGTGATTGAGGCGCCGGAGGAAGAGGCAGAGGCTGCCTCAGAGATTTTGAAGCGCGAGATGGAAAACGCCGTCTCCCTAAAAGTGCCATTGAGTGTGGAAACTCGTACGGGTGAGAACTGGTATGACGCAAAATAAAAAGATAGCGATAACAGGTGGTATAGGAACCGGAAAATCAGAAGTCGCGAAAATAATCAGGGGTATGGGTCATGTCGTTTTATCCTGCGATGAAATTTATTCAAGGCTTTTGGACGAAGGTAAGTTTAGAGATGTGTTTCAGGAATATTTCCCGGGAGTGATTGACGCGGACGGCACTTTGGACAGAAAAAAACTTTCTGAAATCGTCTTTTCTGATAAAAAAAAGCTTGAATTGCTCACACAAGTCACTAATCCCGTCGTAATGAAAAAGGCCCTTTCCGAAATGGAGAAAGAGGAAGGTACTGTGTTTTGTGAGGTTCCGCTTCTTTTTGAAAACGGCTACGAAATATATTTTGATGACGTTATTATTGTCGAAAGACGTCTTTTTGCACGCATTAAGTCTTTGAAGATTAGGTCAAATCTTTCCGACGCAGATGTTATGGCCAGAATTTCGGCACAGTATGTTTATGAGTCACTGAATGATTCTTCGTTTCATGTCATATACAATGACAGTGATCTCGAATCGTTGCATGCGGAAACCATAAAACTTTTAGAAAAATTGCATATATAATCTTTTGCGGATTCTGACTTTTTTGTAAATCTAACCTTCGATAAGGTCGCTGGTCGCTCTCACATAACCTGAAATTTGATGTCTGAATTTGTGGTATTGCAATTTTTTGTAGAGCGACTATAATGAAGTCAGGATGAGAGTGTTATGAATTATTTAAACCACGGAAACGATAAATTTCAAAAATGCATCAGAAACGATGTTTATGTCGACAAAACCGGATTGATAACATATACAAACAGTCGCGTAAATAAAGCCAGCTGCTACATCTGTGTTTCTCGCCCAAGAAGATTCGGCAAATCGTACGCCGCTGATATGCTGGACGCATATTATTCGCGCGGGTGTGATTCACACAGTTTGTTTGATGGCCTGGAAATTTCAAAATGACCCGATTACGAAAAGCACATTAACAAATATAACGTTGTGCACATTAATGTGGCGGAATCAATCAACAAAAAAACAGAAGTGAAGACCGGGATTAGGGAAATCACGAGATGGCTCATTGATGACCTTATTGAGGCATATCCTGATATTGAATTTTCAGAAAAAAATCCAATCCCCATGCTTAAGAAGATCTATGATGTCACTCATACCGGGTTCGTGTTCATAATCGACGAATGGGATTGTCCATTCAGAGAACGGAAGGACGATTTAAAAGGACTAGACGATTATCTTGTTTTTCTGAGATCTCTTCTTAAAGACCAAGTCTTTATCGTTCTCGCCTACATAACGGGCATCCTTCCCATAAAAAAATACGGCACACATTCAACGCTCAACATGTTCAAAGAAATTTCCATGACGAACGCGGAGCCATTGGAGGAGTACATAGGTTTTACGGAGGCCGAGGTTAAAAACTTTGCGATGAATACGGGAAATCGGAAAGTGACATGGCGTTTTGGTACAACGGATACACCGTGAACGGAATTCGCGTGTACAATCCGTATGCCGTTT
>JAJQAJ010000083.1 GCA_021203865.1 Clostridia bacterium | reverse complement strand
ATATAATGCTTAATGTATAATTTTGTACGCAAAACATTTTCGCACGGAGAGGATAAGCGAAACGCCCGATCGAAATCCGCGCGGAATAAATTGTAATTCCCAAACGGAGGAAAATTAAATTATGGGATATAAAGATCTTTATAAAAGCTGGCTTGACGACCCCAGGCTCAATGAGGAAGGCAAAGCTGAACTGCAGTCCATCGCAGGCGACGAAAAGGAAATAGAGTACAGTTTCGGCGCCGAGCTCGCCTTCGGAACCGCGGGACTTCGCGGAATCATAGGCTACGGCACAAACAAAATGAACGTCTACACCGTGAAGCGCGCGACGCAGGGACTCGCAGAGTTCATAAAAAAGCAGGGCGCCGACGCCGTGGCACGCGGCGTGGCCATTTCCTTCGACACGAGATACAAATCCGACGAATTCGCCAGAGCCGCCGCCGAGGTGCTCGCCGCGAACGACATAAAGTCATATCTTTTTGACAAGGAACACCCCGTTCCCATGCTCTCCTACACGGTGAGGACCTTAAAGGCCTTCGCCGGGATAATGATCACCGCCTCCCACAACCCCAAGATTTACAACGGGTACAAGGTGTACGGTGAGGACGGCGCGCAGATGGCCCCCGAGTCCGCGGATGTCGTTTTGGGCTACATCTCCAAGATAACCGATTATCTCGGAGTCAAGGACCCCACGGAGGAGCAGGTCAATAAATACATCAAATCAGTGCCCGGAAAGGTCGACAAGAAATATTACAAGGCTCTCACAAAACTCTCACTTTCCAAAGAGGCTGTGAAAAAGTGCGGAAAAGATCTGAAACTCGTGTACACGCCCGTGCACGGCTCCGGCTACGTCCCCGTGACCACCATCCTCAACAAACTCAAAATACACTATGACCTCGTGCCCGAACAGGTGAACAAGGACACAGAGTTCTCCACCGTCGCCGTTCCCAACCCCGAGTTCAAAGAAACCCTTTCCATGGGCATAGAGCTCGCCAAAAAGATAGGCGCCACGGTCGTCTTCGGAACCGACCCCGACTGCGACAGGCTCGGCGTCGCAGTAAAAAACAAAGAGGGCGAGTTTGACGCGCTCTCCGGAAACCAGGTGGGCATCCTTCTTCTGGACTACATCCTCACCCGTCTTTCCGAGGACGGCAAGCTTCCCAAAAACGCGGCGTTCGTAAAATCCTTCGTCACGACCGGCATGGCCAAAGCGATATGCGACAAGTTCGGCGTCAGACTTTTCGACGTGCCCGTGGGCTTCAAGTTCATAGGCGAGAAAATCAAAGAATGGGAAAAGAGCGGCGAATACGAATACGTATTCGGCTTCGAGGAGAGCTGTGGCTATCTTCGCGGCACGCACGCAAGGGACAAAGACGGCGTCGTAGCCTCCATGCTCTGCGCCGAAATGGTCTGCTACTACACCTACAAAGGAAAGACCGTTTTTGACAGGCTCGGAGAGATATATGAAACCTACGGCTTCGTTCTCGACAGCAACGCCTCCATCCCCTTCTCCGGCCTCAACGCCATGAAAGAGATGAACGCCGTCATAAACGCCCTCAAAAAGAAAACCGTCAAGAAGTTCGGCGTATATGAAGTCGAAGCCATCCGCGACTACTCCTCGGACACGAGGACGGACGTCGCGACAGGTGAGAAGAGCGCAATAGGCTCTCCTCTCACCAACTGCATTTACTACGAACTCAAAAACGGGAGTTTCATCTGCGCGAGGCCTTCCGGCACGGAGCCCAAGCTCAAAATTTACTATTCCGTGAAAGCGCAGAACAAAGAGAACGCCGAAGAGGCCCTCGAGGTTCTCAAAGCCGAGGTCGAGAAACTTCTCGCCTCCGTCAAGAAAAATTAATCGGTTAAAATTAACCGGAGCGGCAGCGGTTTCCACCGTTGCCGTTTTTTTGCGGACCGCGTTTCATCAGTCCGCGCGCGGAAAAAATTTTAAAAAAAATCGGACAATCACCTTCCATGTGTTGCCATTTGAACATGCCGAGACTATAATCTTAGCGTTATTTAAAGAAGCAGACATCGCGTCAGAGAGAGAAAAAAATGGCAACGGCATCAAAGAAAAAAGAGTTGAATTTGGGTGAGGCGAAAATCTCGAGACTGCTTCTCACGTTCGCCATCCCGTCAATACTTTCCCACCTCGTCGCGTCGCTTTACAACATCATAGACCAGATCTTCATAGGACAGAAACTCGGGACATCCGGCAACGCGGCTTCGCAGGCCGCCTACATGTTCGTCCTCCTCATGACGGCCTTCTATGTGTTCATTGCCTGCGGCACGGCGTCCAAATTCAGCCTCATGCAGGGCCAGGGAGAGAGCAAGAAAAAAATAGGCAGAGTGATAGGAAACGGCTTTTTCCTTCTCATCGCCACGGGAATCGTGCTCGCGGTGATAACCGTGCTCGCGAGAAGCCCGCTTTTGGACCTTTTCGGGGCCAGCAAAGGCTCCATCGCCCATGACTACGCCATGACATACACGTGGATAATAGCGATAGGCATGCCGTTCCAGATGTTCGGCGCGGGCGGAGCGATAATCATCCGAGCGGACAAAAGCCCCGGGTATTCCATGTTCGTCACGCTCTCGGGAGCCATCATAAACATAGGTCTCGACGCGCTCTTCATGTATCCCCTCGATATGGGCATAGCCGGCGCGGCGCTCGCGACAATCATAGGACAGTTTTTCTCGGCGGGAATGTGCGCGGCATATTTCTTCCGCTTCAAATCAATAAGGTTTAGATTCAAATATCTCAGACCCCGCTGGGAGTCAATGAAGGATATTCTGAGGCTCGGTCTCTCTGCGGGGCTCATGCAGCTCGCCATAATGATAGTTTCGACCGTCATCAACAGCCAGCTCTCCAAATACGGCGGAACCAGCCTCATAGAGGGCGTGAAATACAGTGACATCCCCGATGAATACATAACCGCGCACACGGTGGAAGGGATTGTTGACTACGAAGCCGCCCTGTCGGAATACGGAAGCGCGACGGCGATAGCGGTCGCGGGAGTCGTCTCCAAGGTGGACTCCATCTTCAATGCGATAATCGTAGGTATAGCCCAAAGCTGCCAGCCGGTGTTCGGCTATAACTACGGCGCGAAAAAATACAAACGAGTCCGAAATTCCTTCCTTTACGTCGTCGGAGTGTCGCTGTGCGTGGGGATAGTCGCGACCATTCTATTTCAGACGATACCCGTACCGATACTTCACATCTTCAAATCGGGGACAGACGATCTCTACAACAAATTCGGATCGCAATACCTCAGAATCTACATGGCCGCGGTTTCGGTGGTTTCCATACCGATATGCGTGTCCAATTTCTTCCCGTCGCTTGGAATGCCAAAACGCGGAATAGTCGCGTCGATAGCACGGCAGGTCTTCTTCCAGTTGCCGCTCATATTCCTCCTTCCTCTGGCGCTCGGAATGACCGGCATACTTTACGCCGGGTTCATAGCCGACTCGGCGGCGGCGATAACGACTGCCGCGATAGTCATACCGCTTCTTGTGAAGCTAGGCAAACTTCCTGACGGCGCGAATCCCGACGGCACGATGCCCGCTCCTGAAGAAAACACCGCCGAAACGCTCCCCGCGGGAGACCCCGGTCCCCAATCCGGAGAGATAAGCATCGCAAGCTAAATTGTCAAACTCAAAAGCGCTCCCTTGGGAGCGCTTTTTTCAATGTCTATTTTTGTTTTTTCAGGGTATTAATCCTCTCGACTACCTTACGGCGCATCTCCATGTATTTGTCCCTTTTGCCCACCTCTTCGTCTATGAGTTTTTTGGGTGCCTTGTTCAGAAAACCCTGATTCGCGAGCTTTCCTTCAGCTCTGCCTATTTCGAAATCAATTTTTTCGAGTTCATCGTCCAGACGTTTGAGCTCAGCCTCCACGTCCACGAGCTCATCGAGCGGGATATATATTATGCCGGCGTTCACAACCTTTGTCACGGCGTTCTCCCCCGCCTCAGAATGGTCGGAGATGAATCTTAGCTCACCTAGACCCGCAAGACGCAGAATGCTCTCAAGATTTGACGTTATCGTGCGTTTCTGTTCGGTCATGACATAGACGGTTATTTTTTTCGACGCGGGACAGTCAACTTCTTTTTTCATGGTGCGAACGGCCTTTATTATCTCAATGACACCGTCGAACGCCGCGGCCTCCTTCTTATATGAGAGCCTCGCGTTGTATGTCGGGAACTTCGCGACCATGATAGAGCCGCTTGTCCCCGGAATCTCCCTGTAAATTTCATCGGTTATGAACGGCACGAAAGGATGCAGAAGCTTCAAAGTTTCCGTGAGGACGAAAACCAGCACGGACATGGCGGAGCTCTTTTTTACTTTGTCCTCCGACCAAAGTGCGGATTTGGTGAACTCTATGTACCAGTCGCAGAAATCATCCCAGACAAAGTCGTACAGCGTCTGCGCCGCAATGCCGAGCTCATACTTGTTCAAAAGGAGTGTGACGTCCCTTATCGTCGCCTGCAGGCGGCACATTATCCATTTATCCGCATACGTGAATTTCGCGGAAGACATGGGAATTATCTCCTCGCCTTCGCAGTTCATTATGACGAACCTGGACGCGTTCCATATTTTGTTCATGAAATTGGAGCACGCCTCCACCTTCGCGTCTGAATACCTCGTGTCGTTTCCCGGAGCGACCCCCTGCATGAGCGAAAAACGCAGACTGTCACAGCCGTATTTGTCTATGACGTCCAGAGGGTTTACTCCGTTTCCCGCGGACTTGGACATCTTCGCGCCCTTTTCATCCCTCACGAGCCCGTGTATGAGCACAGTGTGGAAGGGGACCTTCCGCATGTGTTCGAGCCCGGAGAACATCATTCTCGCGACCCAGAAGAAAATTATGTCATAGCCCGTGACCAGAAGATCAGTGGGATAGAAATATTCGAGGTCCGACGTGTCATCGGGATATCCGAGCGTCGAAAAGGGCCAGAGTGCCGACGAAAACCACGTGTCCAGAACGTCCTCATCCTGCACTATGTCGCGGCTCCCGCATTTGGGACACTCGACAGGATCATCTTTTTCGCAGATTTCGGCACCGCAGTCTTTGCAGTACCACACGGGGATTCTATGCCCCCACCAAAGTTGACGGGATATGCACCAGTCTTTAACGTTCTCCATCCAGTTATAATAGGTTTTGGCGAACCTTTCCGGAATGAACGCCGTCTTCTTGTACATCACGGCGTTTATCGCGGGGCGCGCGAGAGGCTCCATTTTGACAAACCACTGACGGGAAACTATCGGCTCCACTGTCGTGCCGCACCTGTAACAATGTCCGACGTTGTGCGCGTGCGCTTCCTCACCGACGAGAACATTCTCCTCTTTGAGCTCTAAAAGGAGGTTCTTTCTGCACTCGTATCTGTCCTGCCCCTCGTATTTGCCGGCACGCTCGTTCATGGTCCCGTCGTCATTCATGACGCGTATGACTTCAAGACTGTGACGCTGTCCCACCTCAAAGTCGTTTGGGTCGTGTGCGGGCGTGATTTTGACGCATCCCGTGCCGAACGTCATGTCGGCGTGCTCATCACCCACTATGGGGATGGCTCTTTCCGCCACGGGGAGACTGACTTTTTTCCCTATGAGGTGTCTGTATCTCTCATCTTTGGGGTTAACGGCGACCGCCGTGTCCCCAAACATGGTTTCCGGACGCGTCGTCGCGACCACAACGTAATCGTCAGAGTCTTCCACGCGGTATTTGAGATGCCAAAGCCGCCCTTCTTCCTCCTCATATTCGACTTCGGCATCCGATATGGCCGTTTTGCATGTGGGACACCAGTTTATTATGCGGTTACCCCTATATATGAGTTTCTTGTTGTAAAGGTTGACAAACGCCTCCCTCACGGCCTTGGAACACTTTTCATCCATCGTAAAAGCGAGACGCGACCAGTCGCAGGAACAGCCGAGTTTTTTCAGCTGACTAACTATGGTTCCGCCATACTGCTCTTTCCAGTCCCACGCGTGACGCAAAAACTCCTCACGGGTGAGATCTTCCTTCTTTATCCCCTCTTTGGCGAGCTTTTCGACCACCTTCACCTCGGTGGCTATGGAGGCGTGATCTGTCCCGGGAAGCCACAGCGCGCAGTACCCCTGCATGCGTTTGAAACGCACGACAGTGTCCTGGAGCGTTTCATCCATGGCGTGACCCATGTGAAGCACGCCCGTGACGTTGGGCGGCGGCATCATGACGGTGAAAGGCACCTTGTCGTCGTCTCTCACAGCCTTGAAGTACCCTTCCTTCTCCCACTCCGCGTAAAGTTTGTCCTCAAAATTTTTAGGATTGTATGTTTTATCCATCAGCCTTCCTCAAAATGTGCTGCGTGTCTTCCGTTAAAAATTCAACCTTCACATCTCGCTTATTTAGGCTTAAATTATATCGTTTACGGGGGTGTAATGTCAATCCATGTTGATTGTCAAAGTGACTTCCGATTTTGCAATCGGAAAAAACCCGCGCGATGCTCCATGGACGCGCCCAAAATTGAATCTTGTCGGGTTCGTTGAGCAATGTGTCTCCTACCACCGCGTCAAACGCCTCTCATATCGCCCAAACAGGAACTACCAGCGTGCCGTCATCCAAAACTGAAAAAGATTCGCTCATGCATATGACCGCGCCTTCCCCCGTTGGAACGGAAGACTTTCTGAGCACGGAAAAATTTGACACCATCGCCCGCGTGGGAAATGAGTTTTTTTTGATTTCGACGGGATGGAGCATTCCTCCCTCCTCCAGTATGAGATCTATTTCCTTGTTGTTCACGTCGCGGTAATAGTACATGTCAAACTGTCTACCACTGTTCATGTAAGTCTTTCTGATCTCCGATATGACGTAATTTTCCAAAATGGCGCCGCTATATGGACTGTCCCTCATAATCCCGGGAGATGCCTGCCGGGTAAGATAAGCCGCGACCCCGGTGTCGAAAAAATAAACCTTCTTCATTTTTACGGTACGCGTCAGAAGATTGTTTGAGTAAGAATTCAAATAGAATATCATTCCCGATTTTTCCAGAACGGAAAACCATCTCTTCGCGGTGTCATCACTCACGCCGACGTCAAGAGCCAAGGCGTGGACGTTCAGAGTTTGCCCCACAAGGCACGCCACACCGCGGAGAAAATCATAAAAAAGTGACATGTTGATCCCGGGTACTTCCTCTCTAACGTCTCTGTCAAGATACAGTCTCGCATAACTCGCGAAAAAAACGTCTCTGAACCTTTCATCCCTGTCGCACTTTCCGACATATCCCGGAAGCGAACCCTCATAAATTCTTTCAAAGATCTCGTCCTCTCCCTCCTTCGCGCGGCCTGACATTCTATGAATTATTTCTTCCCTGTCGATTGTGAAAGGAAAGTTCGATGCCTTGCCGCATATTTCATTTTGTGAAAGCGGTCCCATTTCAAGAAGAGCGACTCTTCCGGCCATGGATTCTCCCGCAAGCCGCATGAGCCGCACACTCTGAGAACCGGTAAGTCAAAAGCTCCCCGGGGGCGCCCCGTCGTCTATCGCCATTTTAATGTACGGGAAAAGCTCCGGTGCGTACTGCACCTCATCTATCACCACAGGAGGACGATGAATGTTCAAAAAGCTTCTTGGATCATTTTTCGCGAGTGACCTCTCTCCCAAATCGTCAAGTGTCACGCTCCCTCTCTCCGCTCCGGCGAGATGTTTCAGCATTGTCGACTCGCCAACTTGTCTCGATCCCGTAAGGAACACTCCTGAATAAATTTTCGACACCGCAAGGAAGTGTCTTCTATGTCTCTTTTAATGTATTCTTCCATGGTTTGCCTCAAAGATTGCCTTTGCCAAAATAATGCGATGTAATCGCATTTTTATTGAGATTGAATCGTATTATATATGCGTTTGAATCATATTTTACGCGTTTTTACACTGTTATCAAGTCCAATTGAAAAGGCCCCGCCTAAGCAAGGTCTCTCATGTCACACAATACCATCGGTACAACCATCGGCAAATCAAAATAACAGCACTCTTTCCTTTCCCCGTTCCAAGCACGTTTCAGAAACGTGCAATCTTACATAATGTGTGTTTTACGAACAGTTGAGAATTAAAAAACTAAACCCGGTTCACTTCTTCAAAACCTAATAAAAAAGGATGGCCCCCAATGTTCACGAGCAAAATTCTGATGATTTGGCCCTATCGCATTCGGCATTTCAATCATGTACGTCATTTACAGTGTCATTTACAGTGTCATTTACAGTGTCATTTACAGTGTCATTTACAGTGTCATTT
>JAJQAJ010000052.1 GCA_021203865.1 Clostridia bacterium | reverse complement strand
CGTCTGTGGACAATGAATTTTTGATACAAATTCGGGCAAATTATTGATACAAATTTTGCAAATGTAAATGGTAATATAAAAAAGGGACAAGAAGCTCATTAAAAATGGGGGCACCGAAATAAAAAATCGTCCTCCTTATGAGACAAGAAATCTGCTCATAAGGAGGACAGAAGAAGGTGTTATCCATGAAGAACAAACAAGACATCATTACCCTCTATCGTCAAGGCAAGAGTTGCCGAAAGATAGCGGAGACAGTCGAGGCCGACAAAGACACTGTATATCGGTATATCGCCGAATACAACAAAATGCACGAGAATTATCTCGTGGGGCATTCTGATAACAGGCGATGATCTGTACAGATGAGGCGCGTCACCTGTCGTAATTTCTTTCGCCGAAGAGCGCCGTGCCGATGCGGATCATGTTCGCCCCGCTCTCCACGCAGATTTTCCAGTCCCCGCTCATTCCCATGGACAGAACCGATGTCGCCTCGTCGGTTTTTTTCATGTCATCATAAAGCGCGCGAACCTCGCCCGCGAGACGCGAAAGAAGTTTCTCGTCATCCGAGGCGGGGAGCATCGCCATGATTCCCAGAACGCATAGGCCCGGCATATCCAGCGCCGTTTTTAAAATTTCGGGAAACTCATCCATGGAAAATCCGGTTTTTGTGAGCTCGCTGCCCGCGTTTATCTCCAAAAGCACGTCCGATTTTATGCCGGCCTCAACGCTTTTGCGGGAGAGGTATTCGGCGATGGAAAGACTGTCCACGGACTGGTAGAGGTCCACCCTGCCTAAAAGGTATTTTACTTTGTTGGTTTGAATGTGACCTATGAAGTGACGCTTGGGGTTTCCCCGAATGAGGTCGTATTTGTCCCGAAACTCCTGGGCGTGGTTGTCGCCTATGTCGGTTATGCCCGCGTCAACGGCCTCGTTGATCGCATCGACGCTCTGCGTTTTGACGGCCGCGAGGAGAGTCACCTTTTCGCCGAAGGGATTGAATTTCGGCATTTCGCTAAGAAACGCCGCCACGTTGTCTTTTACTGACATGATTTAAAAATCTGACGTTGTTTTATCTGCGTCCGAAAACATTCAGCCATTCCGAATCAAGGTTTTCCAAAGCGTGAAATAGTGTCAGGACGTTTGTGCTTGGTGTGACGGTATAATCACCGCCATCCAGTTTTTCGATGTTTTTTTTCATGACCCCGTAATTTTCCGGGGTTATCTGTCTCATGACTGCGAATCTTTGTTTGTCTCCCGCTTTATAATTTTCAACGCCGGTGAGCTCCTTGATTTTGCCCGAGTTCACATATTTGTCGTTTGTCCTAAGTCTGACATATCCAAAATGTGACAGCACTATCTGCATGGTGCAGGGGTTCGCGAAGATTATGATTTTGTCCCAGGAAACAGGTTTTGCGGCGTCGCTTATCCTTTTTTTTAAATTCTCAAACTGGGTGTAGGGAGGTTCTTCCGTGTCGCAGAAAATCACGACGGCGTCATACGTGTATTTTTGAGCGGAATATGTGTACACGGAGTATATGTTTGATATTGATTTTGCGTTCATGGCCGTGACGACGATCTCGCTGTCCCAAACCCCGCACTCGATCAACCTTTTTATGTACTCCGTTTCCTCATATCCTTCGCACACAATCAGAATGTGTCTCAGGTTTGTGTTCGGTGAGTTGTTTTTCATGTGTCATCACCGTCAAGAATGAGCGGAATAAAGTTCGGGTTTGGAATTATTCCCAGTCTGCCGTGTCTGTATTTGTCCAAAAGAGCGCTTTCGTTTGATGCGTCATCTTCGGAAAAGCAGAGATCCGACAGAGAATAGAGGTATTCTTTTTTTTCGTCTCTGCATATGAACCAAATCTGATCCGGTCTGAATATGTGTTCACAGTCCAGAAATGTCATGTCGTGCGTGCAGAACACGAGCTGCCCGCCTTTGTTGTTTGCGACATTGTTGAAAAGGAGGACGAGAGCGCTTGTGAGAGTGAAATGCAGTCCGCTGTCGAATTCATCAATTATGAGCGTCTTCCCGCTTTGCAGGGCGTCCACTATGTAACTCGCGAGCGCGACTATTTTTCCAGTGCCAACCGAATCGAACGTCAGACTCGGCACCGGTTTCCCGCGATGAACGGAGTAGAAATGGTCTCTCGCGAGTTCCAGATATTTCAGGTCGTCTTCGTCCTCTTCCGAATCGTCATATCCGTCTCCGACGTCAATGTCTTTGTTTTTAAATTTGACGTAGTCAAAATCCTCTATGTCGAGGTCGGCCATTTTAATCAGTTCAACGACCTTCTCTTTGAGGGGCGTGTCGTTTCTGAGCGCCACAAGTGTCTTTTTGAATGAAACGCAGTTCGAGTCGATGATATCGAGGTCATTCGCGAAGGCGGTCAGGATGTCTCTGTATTCCGACACGGCGACGTACGTTTCGACGCGGGCCTCCTGTATGAGTGTGTGTTTTAAGGAAAACCCCTTCATTATTTCCTCGGGGATTCCGTCGTCTTTGAATCGGTATGTTCCGCGTTCGACGTCTATGAGGAAAATCTCCTCTTCCGTCTGATTCGCGTCTCCTTCCATGCGGAGCTCTTTAAGACATTCATACACGAACCCTTTTTTGTTTCCCCTCTGGTCGCGGGCGGAATCATATCTGAAATCGTAGCTGAACGCGCGGCCGCATTTATAAAAGGAAACTCCGAGCGAAACTATTTTGCTGTCCGAAAAAATGTTGCTTGGAAACGATTTTGCCGTGTCTAAAATGACGTCACGTATGCATTTTATGGCTTTGACGAGACATGTCTTGCCGGAATTGTTTCCGCCTAAGACGCATGCCGATTTGAGTATCCTGAAACCGTCCGACTTAAAAACGTTGTCGCTAAGCTTCTCCGTTTTGTCTTCGGCGCAAAGTGAAAGCTCCGCGTCAGCGGAAAACACCATGAAATTGTTGATTCTGACACTTAATATCATGATTTCCCCGTTTTCCGATAATCAGCGTTCAATGTTATGGGCTATAAGGCCGTACATTTTTTTGCAGCCGATTTTTTTCATACCTTCCGACATTATGTCGGCCGTGCGGTATCCGTCGTCTAAGACCTTCTGCACGGCGGCCTCTATCGCTGCGTGCTCCGCAGTGAGCGAGAAGCTGTCCCTCAGCATCATGCCGGCGGCCAGGATGGTCGCTATGGGGTTCGCTTCGTCTTTTCCCGCGATGTCGGGGGCAGAACCGTGTATGGGCTCGTAAAGGCCCCTCTTTGTTTCACCGAGTGAGGAGGAGGCGAGCATGCCTATGCTTCCCGTGACTTCCGCCGCTTCGTCGGAGAGTATGTCACCGAAGATGTTGGATGTTAAAACGACATCAAATCTCGCGGGGTTTTTTACTATCTGCATGGCGCAGTTGTCGATGAACATGTCCTCGACATCTATTTCGGGGAAGTTTTCTGAGACGTATTCATGGACCACCCTTCTCCAGAGCCTCGAACTTTCCAGAACGTTCGCCTTGTCGACGGAGATTATTTTCTTCTTCTTTTTCATGGCGAGCTCGCACGCGACTTTCGCGACGCGCTCTATCTCTTCTCGCGTGTATTTTTCTGTGTCGGAGGCAAACTCGCGCCCTTCTTCGTCGAAGCCTTTTTCGCGCCTGCCGAAATATATTCCGCCCGTGAGCTCACGGACGATGGTTATCTCCACGCCGCCTTTCACAAGTTCGGATTTTAATGGCGAGGTTTCGGCGAGGTTTTTCCAAAGCTTGGCAGGCCGTATGTTCGTAAAAAGCCCCATCTCCTTTCTTATCGCCAAAAGTCCCGCCTCGGGCCGCGCGTCACCGGAAAGATTGTCCCATTTGGGGCCGCCCACGGCGCCCAAAAGGACGCTGTCGGAGGCAAGACACGATTTCAGCGTCTTTTCGGGAAGTGGTGTACCTTCCTCGTCTATCGCGCGTCCGCCTATCGGCATGTGCGTTATTATGAACTCGTGTCCGAATTTTTTGCCGACGGCGCGAAGGACCGTGACGGCGCCTTCGCATATTTCGGGGCCTATGCCGTCCCCGTCAAGCACAGTGATGTTGTATGTCATTTTTGTCCTTTTTTGACGTAGTTCATGAGTCCGCCGGCCTCTATTATGCCCTGGATGAATGGAGGAAACGGCTGAGCCGTGAAAATTTTGCCCGTGGTTTCGTTTGTTATCGTGCCGCTTTCAAGGTCGCATAAGATAGTGTCCCCGGGGTTTATGTTTTTCACGGCCTCCGGACACTCCAAAATGGGCAGACCTATGTTTATGCTGTTGCGGTAGAATATCCTCGCGAAAGAGTTGGCGATGACAAGGCCGACACCGGAGGCCTTGATGGCCATCGGCGCGTGCTCTCTCGATGAGCCGCACCCGAAGTTGTCCTCGGCCACGATTATGTCGCCGGGTCTGACTTTTCTGACGAATTCGGGGTCAATGTCCTCCATGCAGTGTTTTGCGAGCTCGTCTCCCGCGGTCGAATTTAAATATCTCGCGGGAATGATGACGTCGGTGTTGACGTCGCTCCCGTATTTGAAAACTTTTCCTCGAACTTCCATCACAAATCCTCCGGGGACGTGAGATATCCGGTCAGCGCGGACGCCGCCGCGACGTAAGGAGACGCGAGATATACCTCTGAGCCGGGGTGTCCCATCCTGCCGACGAAGTTTCTGTTGGTTGTCGAAACCGCTCTTTCGCCGTCGGCTAAAACTCCCATATACCCTCCGAGGCACGGTCCGCAGGTGGGGGTGGAAACTGCCGCTCCCGCCTCTATGAATGTCTCTATGTATCCCTTCTTCAAAGCCTCGAGGTAAATGCCCTGCGTCGCCGGGATGACTATGACGCGGACGCCCCTCGCAACCTTTTTCCCTTTCAGAATGTCAGCCGCTATTTTGAGGTCAGAGATGTGCCCGTTCGTGCAGCTTCCTATGACGACCTGGTCTATTTTGGTCTCTTCCCATTGGGTTTTCGTGTTTTCCGGAAGGTGCGGGAAGGAAACTGTGGGTTTCATTGTCGAAAGGTCAATCTCAATCGCTTCGTCGTATCGGGCGTCTTCGTCCGCGGCGAAAATTTTGGGCGCTCTTTTGAATCTTCCTTTCATGTATTCGAGCGCGACGTCGTCGACGGGGAATATCCCGTTTTTCGCGCCGGCCTCTATCGCCATGTTGGCGATGGAAAACCTGTCGTCGATGGTCATGTGTTTTACGCCCTCGCCGCAAAATTCGAGCGACTTATAGAGCGCGCCGTCGACGCCTATGAGGCCTATGAGATGGAGTATGACATCTTTTCCTGTTATGAATTTCGCGGGCCTTCCCCTTAAAATGACCTTTATCGCCGAAGGCACTTTGAACCAGAGCTTTCCCGAAATCATCGCCGCCGCGACGTCGGTCGAACCCACGCCCGTAGAAAAGGCGCCGAGCGCGCCGTAGGTGCAGGTGTGTGAGTCGGCACCAATGACGAGGTCCCCGGCTCCCACAAGTCCTTTTTCCGGAAGAAGGGCGTGTTCTATGCCCATCTCGCCCACGTCATAAAAATTCTCCACACCGCTAATTTCACAGAATTTTCTCACGGCCTTGGAGTTTTCCGCGCTCTTTATGTCCTTGTTTGGCACGAAATGGTCGCACACCATGACCACCTTCCCGGGGTCGGCAAGCTCTCCCGTCGCCTTGCGAAACTCGTTTATCGCTACGGGACCCGTGATGTCGTTTGACAAAATGACGTCGGGCGCCGCCTCTATGAGCTGTCCCGGCTCGACGTTTTCAAGCCCCGACTTGTCTGCCAAGATTTTTTGCGACATCGTCATCATTTTTCTTTTTCTCCTTTCCGCGCATGTAGGAAAAATCCATGTATACGTTGCCGTGGGAGGCGTGCGCCTTTATGACTTTGCTGCCAAGGGACGTGTCCTCTCTGTTGACAAGCCCGTCTTTCGCCGAGAGGCGGAAGGTGTAGTCCTCTTCTCTGCCTTTGAGTGTGGTCTGGATGTTTCCCTTCGAGGAGTAAAGCTCCATGGAGTCGAAGTCGCTCTCCCAGACGCCTATGTTTCCGCCCTTTACGGAAAGGTCCACTCTCGGAACCCTGCCTCCGGACAAGAGTATTCCGCCGTCGGAAAGTGAGGCAAAAACGCCTTTTTTGACCGTCACACCCGCAAGCTCTGCCCCCGTGTCGTCGCCTTTGAGAGAAAAGCTTTCCGCCGTGGCGTCCTTCGCCGTCATCCTTCCGCCGGAAATTTCGACGTACACCGCGCCGTATGTGCCCGCGTCGATGTCGACGTTGGAATATTTCGCCTTTATGTTTATGTCGGGCACGAGACCTTCCGGGACGAACATCGTTATCTTCGCCTTGGTTCCCACGATGACAGGTTTTTTCTGCCGTGTGACGTTTATCTGTGAGGACTTTCTCTCAATGCGAAAATCGCCTTCCACCGAGTCTATCGAAAACGCCGCGGCTCTCTTTATCTCTATCTCCCCGCCGAAGACGTCGAAGTTTATCCTCTTCGCGTCCGTGGGGAGGATGACCGTTTCTGATTGTTTTTTCATTTCTCACCCAGATTTTTCATTTCTTGAATGTCGCGCCCTCGGAAGCCGATGAGACGCCGTCGCGGTACCTTGAAAGGTAGCCTGTGACTTTTTTGAGTTTCGGCCTGAACGCCGAGAGCCTTTTTTCGAGCTCGCCTTCGCTTATGAGGAGGTTCAGAGTTCCCGCCTCGATGTCAATCTCTATGAGGTCTCCGTCCTCAATGACGCCTATCGCGCCGCCCGCGGCCGCCTCGGGACTGATATGGCCTATCGCCGCGCCCCTCGTCGCTCCCGAAAATCTTCCGTCGGTTATGAGCGCGACATCCGCTCCGAGACCCGCTCCGACTATGGCGGAGGTGGGGGCGAGCATCTCCCTCATCCCGGGCCCTCCCACGGGTCCTTCATAGCGTATGACCACGACGTCGCCTTTTTTTATCTTTCCGGAGGATATCGCCGCCATGGCGTCCTCTTCGGAGTCAAAACATCTCGCCGGGCCGGTGTGACGGAGCATTTTTTCGTCGACCGCGCTCTTTTTGACGACAGAGCCGTCCTTCGCGATGTTGCCTTTCAAAACGGCCAGCCCGCCCTGTCGGGAGTAGGGGTCGGAAACCTTCCTTATTACGCTCTCGTCGAGATTGACGGCTTTTTCGACGTTCTCTTTGAGTGTCTTTCCCGTCACCGTCATGGCGTCGCCGTCTAAAAGAGAAGCGTCCAGAAGCTCTTTCATGACCGCGGGTATTCCGCCCGCGAAGTTGAGGTCCTCTATGTAGCTTTCACCCGCGGGCGCGAGCCTGCATATGTTGGGAGTCTTTTTTGAGATTTCCGAGAATATGTCTATCGTCACTCCTTCAACCTCGGCCTCGGCCGCCACGGCGGGGAGGTGCAGCACGGTGTTGGTCGAGGCGCCTATGGCGTTGTCGACCGTCACGGCGTTGACGAAGGCGGTCTTTGTGAGAATGTCGCGTGGCCGTATGTCTTTTTCTAAAAGTGCCATCACGGCCTCGCCCGTTTTTTCCGCGAGAGCGCGTCTTTCGGAAAACACCATGGGGACAGTTCCGTTGAAGGGGAGCGCCATTCCGAGCGCCTCCAAAAGACAGTTTAAAGAGTTCGCCGTGAACATCCCCGAGCACGACCCGCACGTGGGGCACGCGCCGCACTCATAGGCTTGAAGCTCCTCTTCGGTTATGAGTCCCGCGTTGTAGGCGCCGACCTTCTCGAACATCGTCGAAAGCGATGCCCTGCCGCCTTTCACGCGTCCCACGAGCATGGGGCCGCCCGAGACGAATATTGAGGGGATGTTGACCCTCGCCGCCGCCATGAGCATGCCGGGGATTATCTTGTCGCAGTTTCCTATGAACACCGCCGCCTGGAAGGCGTGCGCGCGAAGAAGGATCTCTGCGCTGTCGGCTATTATCTCCCTCGATGGAAGAGAGTAGCGCATGCCGGCGTGACCCATGGCCAGCCCGTCGCACACGCCTATGGAGGGCACTATGACGGGTTTCCCGCCCGCGGCTATGACACCTTCCGCCGCGGCTTTCGCTATCCTATCAAGTCCGTCGTGGCCGGGGATTATCTCGGTCTGCGCAGACACCACCGCGACCATGGGCTTTTGTATCTCTTCGTCCGTCCATCCGAGGGCGCGCAGAAGCGATCTTTGCGAGGTCATGTCCCCGCCGAAAGAATATTGGTTTTGCATCATGTCTCCTTATCAGAAGATGTGGTCGGAGTAGCAGTCCCTGTCTTTGAGAACGTGCCTTCCCCTTGCGAGCGCGCAGGTGCCGGTTCTCTGCATCTCAAGGATGCCGTATGGCCTTATGACCTCGGTGAACGCGTCGAGTTTTTCGCCGTCGCCCGTGAGCTCTAAAACGAGAGTGTCCGTCGAAAGGTCGACTATGTGCGCCTTGTAGACTTCGGCTATCTGAAAAAGCTCAGCCCTCGCGCGGGGGTCCGCGTTGACTTTGGCGAGCATGAGTTCGCGGTAGACGCAGTTGAGCTCATTCGCGCAGCCTATCTTCATGACGTCTTCAAGTTTGTCCATCTGCTTTATCATCTGGTACATGTTGTACTCGGTGCCGATGAGGATTATTGTCATGCGCGAGATGTCCGGGTCCTCGGTCGTGCAGACCGTGAGCGACTCTATGTTGTACGCGCGTCTCGCGAAGAGCCCGGTTATTTTTGTGAGAACGCCGGCGCGGTTTGAAACGAGCGCGCCTATTATGTATTTACTCTGTTTTTCGTCTGCCATTTCAGTCCTTTATCCTCGTTATCTGTTGCGTGTACGAGCCGCCCGGTTTTATCATGGGAAGCACGTTGTCATCTATGTCTATGACGCAGTCGACGAGTACGGGCACGCACTCGTTTTCCGCGGTTTCATAGGCTTTTTTGAGTTTTTCTTCTATGTTGTCCCTTTTGGTGAGTCTCATCCCGACTCCGCCCATGGCCTTGGCGAGCGCGACGAAGTCGATGTTTCCCGAAAGGTCGGTCGCCGAATATCTCTTTTCATAGAAGATCTTCTGCCACTGCCTCACCATCCCGAGCGTGCCGTTGTCCATGAGAAGGACGACGAGGGGGACTCCCGACGAGACGCATGTCGAAAACTCATTCATGTTCATTCTGAAACACCCGTCGCCCGTGACGAGCGTTATGACCTTTCCGCTGCCGTAGGCCGCGCCGAGCGACGCGCCCATGCCGTAGCCCATGGCTCCGAGCCCGCCCGAGGAACAGAACCTTCTCGGACCCTGGACGGAAAAGTATTTTGCCGCCCACATCTGGTGCTGTCCCACGTCCGTCACGAGTATGGAGTCGGAGGGGGCCGCCTCCGACGCGGCGTACATTATCCTCTCGGGGAATATTTTCTTTCTCTTTTCGTCTTTCTCTTTCACGGCCGCGGACTTTTGGAGCCACTCCGCGTCCTTGGGAAGACAGTGGTTTATGAGCTCCGTCACGGCCTCCCGGACGTCCGCGAGGACGGAAATGTCGACGTCGACGTTTTTGTCTATCTCCGCGTTGTCTATCTCTATCTGTATTATCCTCTTGTTTTTTGCGAACGTCTCCCTGTTGAGAGCCACCCTGTCGGAGAATCTCGTGCCGAGCGCTATTATGAGGTCGCAATCCCCGAGCGCTTTCGCCGAGGCAATCGTGCCGTGCATGCCCACCATGCCGAGGTTGCACCTGTGATCCCTTGAAAGGACGCCTTTCCCCATGAGCGTGTGGCAAAGCGGCGCGTTGAGCTTTTCGGAAAGCTCCCTAACCTTCTCGCCCGCGTCGCATGATATTACCCCGCCGCCCGCTATGATGAGAGGTTTTGTCGAGGCGTTTATCATGTTCGCCGCGTCATAGAGAAGCGAACCGAACACCTTCGCCGGCTTGTAGACGGGAGGCACGCTTTTTTCGTACTCCGCTTCTTCGTACTGCACGTTTTTGAGTATGTCGACGAGCACCGGGCCCTTTCTGCCGCTTGACGCGAGGTAGAACGCGCGCCGCAGAATGTCCGCGAGCTTCGTGACGTCCTTGACTATGTAGTTGTGTTTTGTTATGGGCGTGGTTATGCCCGTGATGTCTATTTCCTGGAAACTGTCGCGCCCGAGGAGGCTCTCCGGCACGTTGCCGGTTATGAACACGACCGGGATGGAGTCCATGTAGCTCGCCGCTATTCCCGTCACGAGGTTTGTTGAGCCCGGGCCCGACGTGGCGAGACATACCCCGACTTTGCCCGTCACCCTCGCGTAGCCGTCAGCGGCGTGCGCGGCGCCCTGTTCGTGGGCCGTGAGGACGTGGTTTATGCTTCCGTCACGGTAGATGGCGTCGTATATATCGAGAACCGTTCCTCCAGGGTACCCGAAGATCGTGTCCACACCCTGTTCTTTGAGACACTCTATGAGTATTTCCGCTCCGGTAAGTTTCATTGTCGTTCCCTCATATGTGTGATACTTTAAATTATATAGTTTTTTTTCGTAAAAATCAATGAAAAGCCGCGCGCCTCGCGAACATTGTGACGTCGGTTTTCCGGAAGGTTAAAATTAACCTCTTTTTTTTGCCGCGGACGGATGGAAAAATTCCCCGGACGCGCCGGGGAGCATGTCATGATTTTTTGTCCGACCTCTCTTGCAGTGGTACGTACTCGCGCCTGCCTTGGACGCATTTGTAGGCGGGACGTATTATCTTTCCTCCGCTCGCGAGCTCCTCCATTCTGTGCGCGCACCAGCCGGATATCCTCGATATCGCGAAAAACGGCGTGTAGAGCGCTGTGGGGAGGTTGAGCATGGAATAGACGAACCCCGAATAGAAGTCGACGTTCGGCGCCGCCGGGATCTCCATGTTCTTTTGCTCGGTTATGAGCTCCGACGCGACTTCGGCGACTGTGTTGTAGAGCTCGAACTCATCCTCGCGGCCCTTTTCCGTGGCAAGCTGCCCCGCGTACACCTTGAGGACCTCCGCCCTCGGGTCGGAGATGGTGTAGACGGCGTGCCCCATGCCGTATATGAGACCCGACCTGTCGAAGGCCTTCTTGTCGAGAATTTTTTGGAGGTAGACTCTCACCTTGTCCCTGTCCCAGCTTTTGACGTTCTCTTTGATGTTTTCCAGCATCTGCATGACCTTAAGGTTCGCGCCGCCGTGTTTGGGGCCCTTGAGGGAGCCTAGGGACGCTGCCGTCGAAGAGTACGTGTCGGTTCCCGTGGACGTCGAAAGATGTGTCGTGAAGGTCGAGGCGTTGCCGCCGCCGTGGTCGGCGTGAAGGATGAGACAGATGTCGAGGACCTTCGCCTCGAGGTCGGAAAAGTCATTGTGTTTTCTTAAAATGTAGAGTGTGTTCTCGGCCGTCGACATCTCCTTTTGGGGTTTGTGGATGATGAGTGACGTGTCGTCCGTGTCATAATACCTGTACGCCCTGTACGAATACGCCGCCATCATGGGGAAGGACGCTATGAGCTGGAGGCTCTGTCGAAGGACGTTGTTGAGCGACGTGTTGTCGGGGTCCGGGTCATAGCTGTAAAGGTTGAGCGTACACCTCGCGAGCATGTTCATCATGTCGTTTGACGGTGACTTCATTATGACGTCGCGCACGAAGTTTCTGGGCAGTGACCTGAAATCCGAAAGTATTGAATTGAAATCGGTAAGCTCCTGCTTTGTCGGGAGTTTTCCGAAGAGAAGAAGAAAAGTCGTCTCCTCGAAGCCGAATCTCCCTTCGTCCGCGCAGTGGGAGATTATGTCCTTGACGTTGTAGCCGCGGTAACACAAAATTCCCGGAATGGGCGTCCGCACGCCGTCAACGTCGTCCCACGCGCAAACGTCGCTTATCTCGGTGAGACCGCATAGAACCCCTTTGCCGTCCTTGTCGCGAAGCCCTCTTTTGACGTCATTCTTCTCATAGAGGGAGGAGTCTATGTTGTTGTTCTTCTGCGCGAGTTTTGTCAGCTGTGAAATCCTGTACGAATGCTTTATTATGAAATCCGCCTCGTTGATGTCCATCGCCTCTTCCTCCTTGTTTGGAATGTATGCATAAAATTTTACCATATCGGGAGATTTATGTCAAACCGCGGTTTGCCGCGGGAAAATTCCGGCAGGGCCCGGCCGCGTTTTTGCCCGGTACTCCTCGAAATTTGAGGCAAAATCACCCAAAAGCCGCCTTTTTCGTTTGAAACGATTTCACGCGCGTTATATATTGAAGGTAAAGAAATGTCGGTAAAGGAATTATTTTCATGAAGATTGAACTTATAGAAAACGGTGAAAAACTTGTCATCGCCCTGTCGGGCGAAATAGACTGCGCGCTTAGCGACGAGTTCTTTTCAAAAGCGATGGCAATGTACGAGGCGGACAAAAAAGACGTCGTCTTCGACTGTCAGAATCTCTCTTTCATAGACAGCACGACGCTCGGCACATTCGTCAAAATTCTTAAACGTCTGAAAAGCGAGGGACATTCGATGTCGCTTGTAGGCGTTCAGCCCATGATAAAGAAGGTGTTCACCATCTGCTCGCTGGACACGATAATGGATATAAGCTAGGTGGCGACATGAAAGATCTCATAGTCAGATTCAATTTGTCGGACGACAAATACATAACCGCCGTGAGGCTTGTGGCGGGAGCGGTGTGCGCTCTCGCGGAGACCGACGTCGAGGCCGCGAACGATTTCAAGGTTTCGGTGACCGAGGGTGTCATAATGCTCAGAAACTCCGGGTGTGAGGAGGTCGAAATAGCCTTCTCCTGCGAGGGAGGGGTGAATGCCTCCGTCACGGGATTCGGAGGCACTCCACACGCCGCGGAAAACGATTTTTCCGTCACTCTTTTGTCCGCTCTTCTTTCCGGTTTCGACATGGAGGAGAAGGACGGCGTGGTGAAAAGGCTTTTGCTAAGGCTATGATAGCGGAAGAAAGAGCGAGGGAGCTCATATCGGCGTGGCGCGAAAACCACGATGAGAAGGCGTATGAGGAGCTTTACGCCGGTTTCAAATACCTCATAGACCGGTACACATGGGGCTCAAAGGGCGGCAAAAACGGCGAGTTGGCGGAGGAGCTTAAGATGGCGGCCTCGGAGCTTCTGTTTTCCGCCGTCGAGAACATGGACCTTTCCAGGGATACGACCGTGGAGGCTTATTTTCGCACGACCATAAAGCAGGGTCTTAAAAACGTCTATCGCGACCTGAACGGCGACCTCCCCAGAAACGTCAAGGAGGTAGGGCCAAAGGTCAAAAGTTTCATAAACGAATACCTCAGCGCCTGTGGCAGGGAGCCCACGGTGGCCGAGATAGCCGAAAAGCTCGATTTGTCCGAAGAGCTCGTCATGGAGGCCATAGAATACGGGCGACCCAAAATTTCACTCTCCGCGCCCGTGGGACAGGACGGGGAAGAGACCGAGCTTTCTGATCTCATTCCCGACAAAAACGACGACTTCGAGCGTCTTTCCGACGAGGATTTTCTGCGCCGTGAAATGGAAAAGCTTTCCGATATCGAGCGGCAGATAATACGTCTTTACTACTATGAGGGGATGAGCGAGGACAAAATAGGAAAGATACTCGGCATGAACCAGATGGCAATCTCCCGGACCATCAAAAAAGCTCTCGCGAAAATGAGGGCGGACGCGGACAAATTATGACAAGCCGTACACTCACCCATGCGGGACAAATAGACGAATGCCTCTCGGAGTTTTCGTCTCATCTGAGAAATCTGGGCCTTTGTGAGGACGACGTCTTCATGTCGAGGCTCGCGCTTTGCGAACTTCTGACTAATGTTTTTCGCCACGGAGGAGACGAGGCTGAGGTGAGATTCGGGGTGTCGGACGGCGTCGTGTCCATAGAGGTTTTCGGCGGCGACCTCTCGTCGATATCGGAGGTGACCCTTCCGGACGCCATGGCGGAGGCGGGGAGGGGGCTGTACCTCGTGAGCGTCATTTGCGGCGGGGACATGTCGATAGAAAAAAACGCCGTGTCCGTGCGGATATCTGTACAAAAAAACAGGTGAATCGGGCGCCGCGGGGCGCCTTTTTTGATATATGCCAAACAAGGCAAAATCATAAAAGACTCGAAGCATGGTCTTTGTTGTTAGAGCGCACGGCGGGATTGTTTTCCGCTTTTTTTTGCCCTGAATGTGGTGTGGGCGCTCGTCTGTCGCGATACAGGAAATTTTGACAGCCGTCACCCTTGAAAGCGGGTGATCTTTGACAGTCCGTCGCCTTTTTGTTCGGATTTTTTGACATTACGCCCCGTTATGGGTCATAAAATAAAAGTTATCATTGATAACTGTCGCCTAATATAGTTATTAGGCGACACAAATCAAGGGCCACAGGAAATAAAATTGTCAAAATAGAGCGAATTTAATCTTGATTTGGTTAATTTTAACCGATTATGAAACAGATATGACTTTCGCGAATCCCGTTTTCAGCCCATGCGGCTATCCACTGTCAGCTACTAACTATAATAGGTGGCAGTGATTTTTTCATGACTCTATAAACCGGCTCGGGGATGGAAGAGAGTCCTCCCTCGGCTTGCCGGCGAGATGAAGGGTCATGATGATATAGGGAGAAAAAATGAAAAAAACACGTAAATTTTTGAGTATTTTTGCAATACTCTTCGTCGCTATTTTTGCTGTGGGCTGTGTTTTCATGTCCGCTTGCGGAAAGAAAGACGATGACGGCGAGAAGGATACCACGCCTCAGCATACGCATAACTATGTGGTAACCGATTCAAAGGAAGCCACTTGCGGTAAGGACGGTTACATAACCTATAAGTGTGAGGAGGATGGAGACACCTACACGGAAATGGTTAAGGCTACCGGAGAACATACATGGGATGACGGTGAGGTGACCACGGAGCCTACGTGTGTGGACGGCGAGAAGACCTTCACATGCGTGGTGTGCGGCGCGACCTATACCGAGGCAGTCACCGCTACCGATGATCACACATTTACCGAAATCGATGCAGAGAAAGACATTAATTGGGATTGGGCGACCGATTACTCGTCGGCTACTGCGACCGTGATTTGTGATGTGTGTCAAAATCCTGTCGCGTTTGATGCTACGGTGACCTCCGAGTCGGATGACACGGGAACAACTTACACCGCGACTGTCAAAATCAATGAGACTGATTACACAGCAACAAAAACAGTTGGACCCGTTGTTGAACCTGAGGGGTACGGTATTCCCTTCAGCATTGACTTCAATGACCCTTCCACATACAGTTTCATAAAATTTAACGGGGAAATTAAAGATCAAACCGAGGTGATAGTTGATACTTATACGTCAGGAATCTTGACGTATAAACCGCTTAGCGGAGCGAAAATTCTGGATGTGTCTACTTCTGCCGGTAATGTGATGACTTTGACCACAAAAGGCAAAACCACTTCTTCTAACGGTGGCTACTTTGAACTGGATCTTTCCTCGTATGTAAATCAAACCGTTAAACTCGAAGTTGTCATGACGGCCAATGCGGATAACGCACAAGATGGACGTTCTATTTACATTGGAACTAAGATGGGAGATCCCTCCAATTTTACTGATGAACAAATTCTTGGGAGAGCCACTTCATATGGAAAAGACGGCAATAATCCCACGATCCTTTCGTATGTGGGAACAATCACAAATAATACGAAGGATTTGTTCATTACATGGGATGAAAATCTTTGCTTGTTTTCTATAACTGCTGCTTTCGCGACCGAGAGTGATATCCCCGTGGAAAGCGTGGCTACTGTATCCGAGGCTGAGGAGTTGACAGCGGCTCTTGGAAATGGAGTGTCAAAGATAATCCTCGGTGCTAACATCACTGGGACTTTCGGGATAAGCTATGAGGTCACCATCGACCTTGCAGGGTACACAATTTCCAATTCCAACGCATCGGGAAATTCAACCCACACCATAACCGTTGCGGATGAGGGAAACCTCACCATAACCGATTCGGGGCATGTGGAGGATGGAGTTACCGTTTACGGCACGGTTGACAGCGTCGTAAACAACTGCGCGGCTCTTTATGTAGAGGTCGGCGGAGAAGCCACTCTCAACGGCGGCACATATACAAGATCCCAGGAAGCCGGTACCGGATCTTTTGACTACAACAATTACGAGTACGTTGGAGATTCCAACGGAAACTCTTATTATACAATAGTCAATCACGGAACAATGCTCATAAATGCGGGCGTCACCGTCATCAACAGCGGGAGTTACAGTTCCACAATTGAAAATGGCTGGTATAACCCGGAAGAGAACACGACAAGCGCCACTGCCTCTCTCACAATCGGTGGGGGCACATTCTCCGGCGGCATAAATACCGTGAAAAATGATGATTTCGGTGAACTGACAATTTACGGCGGCACATTTGAAAACAGTACGATGTACGTCGTGATGAACTGGAATATTGCGACAATAGAAAGCGGTTCGTTCAAAAGCTCCGGCGGATACGATGTTATTGTGAACTTCGGCGGGACCCTGACAATAGGCGGCGGAACTTTTGATGCGTCGGATTATGCGTTTGTTCTTGAAAGTGACTCGAACGAGGAAAAATCTCCGGAAGTTGTGATAACCGGCGGTACGTTCATTGGTACGAACGATGCCATGGTCATAGCAATTTACGGCGGTACGCTCGAAATTAGCGGAGGTACATTCGTTGCTGCAAGCTACAATGAAAATGGGGACGACGATGGCGGATACGGGACATATTACTATTACGATGTTCTCTATGCATGGGGTGACGCAGAGATAACCGTTGAGGATGGTATCTTTGAAGGTTGGATGGAGACGGAAAATAATGGTACTATCTCCATCACCGGTGGCTACTTTACTCTCGATCCTTCTAATTATAACGGCACAAGCTATGTTGCTGAGGGCTATGTGGCAACGGCGACTGAGTTTGAGGTTGGTGGGGTTACATACACAATGTATGTTGTCGCATCTGAAAATGATGAAGAAAAGAGCGGAGACCCCGAAACATCCGAGCAAATTGTAGTCAAGTTTGACGGTCTTCCATCTGGCGACATCACTTCCGTGACAACGATATACAGTCAGAACGGCACTGAGATAAAATTGAACACCGACACTAGCATGAGTGCCGCTACGGCTGAGAAAGAGGCGGCATATAATCACCAGTTTACGATTGATTCATCTAGCGCTTCCGTGGATGGAATAAACTTCACTGTGCGCCTCAAGGCGAACGGCTCAGGAAAGGCAGGAACGGCGAATGAGAATAACGACGGGGGGTACAGAAATATAGAGATTACTGTGACCGCTTCTTGCACGTTGACTGTGTACGCCGTGACCGCATCATCGAGTGATTCGAGTAGAACATTTAGCATTATCGGTTCTGATAATAGTACAAACATTGCAACGTCAACAGGAGTCGCGACTGGTACATCCACAATGGTGGGTCAAACTTTTACCCTCGAGACTGGGACATACTATATTGTTCCCAATGAAAACATCAATTTCTACGGGCTTGTCATAACATACTAACTGAAGAGAGTAGAAAAAAAGTTTTTCGTGGGTCGCATTGGACTAAAAAATTTTAGAGATTCTTTTGTTTCATCGGAGGGGACGTGAGGATACCCTCACGCCCCTTGGATGAAATACTATGTGTCGGTGTAGGACATTTCTTGAGATTGCGGGCGGATTTGCCCGGCGTTATATGTCGATTATTTGGAAACCATAATGAAAGAAGAAGACCAAGTGAATGTGGCGCATCTCGGATTCATAGAATCCGTGATAGACCGCATGAACAGAAATTCATTTCAGGCCAAGGCGTGGTGTGTGACCATAATGGCCGCGCTGTTTGCGTTTTGCCTGACATGCGGCAGGGCGGCTTCGTATTTCGTAGCGCTTGGTCTATCTCTTCTTGTGGTTGTCATTTTTGGCGCGTTGGATGTTTATTATCTGTCCCTTGAACTAAGATACCGTGACTTATACAAAGCCGCGGCGCACCTGGATGGTAACCCGCCTGAGGACTATCAAATGGATTTAGGAAAAATCACCGGGAGGGAGAGAAGAGGATACATTCAAAAAGCGGTTAAAAGCAAGTCGATTTGGCCTCTGTATGCCTCTCTCATGGCTTTGCATGCAGTGCTCGGCTGTCTTTACTGCGTGCTGTAGACTTCGATAAAATCGTTCAAACTGTCAGGAGCCCTCAAATTATGAGATACAAAGTTTTCACATCGTACAAATATGGGGACGGGGACGTCAACCCTCTTGGACGCGGCTACAAACCCACGGTTCGTGGGTATGTGGATATGTTTGAGGACGAACTCCAAAAATGTAAGGAGATAGACAAAGAAGACAAGTTTGTGTACAAAGGCGAGGAGGACGGCGTGGATTTGTCCGGCCATCCGAGAGATGAAATAAAGAACAGATTGTCTGATCTGATTTACGAAAGCACGGTAACCGTTTTGTTTATTTCGCTGAACATGAGAACTGATAAACCGGAAGACAAACAGTGGATCCCGTGGGAGATGAAATATTCCCTGCAACGCACATCCAGAAAGGACCGAAAACCAAGTCCTGAAAAGGTCGTTGTGGCGGTGATACTTCCTGATAAAAACGGATCCTACAAATACCATGTCGGCATGCAGCAGTTCAAAATTGTCAAAGTGAACATTGACAACGGATACATTGAGCTTGTCAAATGGCCGAAATTTTTACGTAAAATCAAAACACATATGGACAACGCCATCGCGAGAAAGGAAAGCCATCTCGACAAGGCGGTCCGCGAAATTTAGAAAAATTTAAAAGGAGAAATAATGGGTCATAAAGTTTTTGTTTCATATAAATATTCAGACAGCGACGTCAAACATAAAGGCAAGGACCCCGATAAAACGACAACCGCGCGTGATTATGTGGACGAGCTGGAAGCAAGAATCAAGGCATTGGACGGGTATGTGTACAAGGGAGAGGAAAACGACGAAGACCTTTCCGAGTATGCGGACGAGACCATTGAGAAAAAACTGAAGGACAAAATGTACGACTGTACTGTCACCGTTCTCCTCATCTCGCCGAACATGAAAGTGCCAAAGAAATGGGAAAGAAGTCAGTGGATACCTTGGGAGATTTCATATTCCATTAAGGAAGAGACCCGAAACGACAGGACGAGTCATTCTAATGCCATTGTCGGGGTTGTTCTCCCGGACAAGAACGGCAGCTATGAATATCAGAAGACGATGTCTCAATTCAAAATAGTTCGTAATAACATCCTAAACGGATACATTGAACCGGTTGACTGGAATAAGTTCATCGGAAATATCAATGGTTACATCGAGCTTGCAATAAAAAAGAAGGCAACCTTCCCGGAATACAAACTGGACAAGGGCGTTGATTGATGTGACGCGTCACCAGAGTGGATTTCGTCTGACACATACAAATTGTTTATAAGGCTTTTAAGCTTTAAATTCTTTTCTTTGTTGGCACGGAACTTTTGTTCCGTGCCGTCTCCTTGTATAGCGAGAAATGATGGTTGAGGTACGGGGCGAGGCACAGTTCTCACTGCGTTTTCATCTCATGATTGTCGCCGCGGGAAAACAAATGTGACCCTCGATGTGACATCCATGTGGTTTTTCTTAAGCCAGGGTCTTTTCTGTCCAAGTCAGTTCATGATTTTTGGGGGACAATTTCACAAAAAAAAGACCCGGCAAAAGCCGGGCCATGAAGTTTCATTGTTTGTCAGTCGGTTTTTTGTATGCCGGCGTAGATCTTGTTGAGAAGTTGTGGTGACATGACGCTCATCACGTTCCCTAAGTGGATGAATATCTCCTGGAAGAACTCCCTGTTCTCACGGCCCAGGACATAGTCGGGGAGATAGTAGAAGTTTCCCTTTACCTTGTCGATGAAAAGAGCGTAAAATTCCGACCTTTCCGCGGGGGTGAGCGTTCTTATGAACGCGTCGTCCTCGTACGCGTACACTCTCGTGTAGACGGGGGGAGGGTTGGAGATGACGCTAGCTACGTCATAGAAACCGCTGTCGGGTGACACGGGAGCCTCGGGGTTTTTGTAAACCGTGACGTTTTGCGGCGTGCTGTGGACGTGCGTGTTCGGTTTCGTTGCCTTCGCCACGGGCTCGCTGTCCTTGACGAACATTCTCGATATCGATATGATGGTTTGAATAAGCGCTATGATTATTATGCCGTAGATGACGATGCCCATCTCAACGCCGGTGCCGGTCTTGGCCGCGATGATGACGCATGTGACGATGGCCGCGACAAGCTCCAGCGCGTATCTCACGATGCCGAACACCTTTCCGGATTTTCTCGCGCGGATGCCGAGGTTCATAGTGTCAAGAACGTAGTTGAACATGATGAGCGCGAGAGTCGCGAACGCGAAGTAGTAGATGAGTTTGTCGGAAGGGCCCTCGTTCAGACGGAAGACCACTTCTATGAGGTCAAACCCCGATTTGCCGTCGACGAAGCCCACCGTGCCGTGCAGGGATTCAGCGAGGGAGTCAACGCCGCTGAAAGTCACGCCTATCGTGCTTCCGTCCGCCGCCGAGAATTCGCAGAAGAGCGTCATCGCGAGCGCTATGATGGAAAGAAGGGAGAGTATCGTCTTTATGACGCCGGAGTTGGATTTGCTCTTGTAGTAGATGCACTGGATGATGAAGCATATCCAGGTCACGGCATAGACGGCTATCATGAGAATGTCCACGTCGACAAGTTCACTGCCGTCGAAGATGTATTCACATATGTAGTATTTGGAGAAGATGTAGAGCGTTATGACGAGAAGTGCGAGAGTCTCGAAGACGTACATCCAGCCCGTCACCCCTGCGGGTTCGAGCTTTTCTCTGTAAAGCTCCTCTTCGCGCTTGTGCGTCACCACGCCGATGGGGATGAACGCGATAAGACCGAAGAACGTCACGACGCAGTACAGAAGAATCGCCCACGCGATGATGTTCATGTCCAGCGCGAACGGCGCCGCCGAGAATATGGGTGCGCCCGAAACGAAAAACGTCCCGCTCCATGTCACGCTCTCTATGTTGAGCGCCTTGTTTATGGCGTCCGGAATGAGCTGGAGCATCATGACGTTCTCGCCTTCGGCGTCCTTGGTGAACCAGGGGAGGAAGATTCCGGCGAGCAGGACGATCATGACGATTATGTATGTCGTCAGCCCCGGAGCTATTCTTTTCCAGTCTTTCTTTACGGAATATTCGTTCTCTATTGCCTGTTCCATAAGAGGATCTCCGATTGTCGTTTGTTGTGCGTTTTAACTTAAAGATACAATAAACACGCGGTTATTTTAATACAAATATGACGTGCTGTCAATTATCTACCGTTAAAAAATTTCGCTATGTTTCGGCGTCATGAGGGCACGCGCGGCTATGGCGGGGTGCCGTGCGCGCGATTGGGTGCGGGATATGCGCGTGTCAGTCAGTCCATACGGGGTGATAAGGCTTTTTTGCGCGGAAAAAAAATTTTTGCGCGTTGTTTGTCGCGGGGACGTCCCGGGGGCAATTTGTTGCGCTTTTGTGTGTGACGCGGTATAATTTCCAAAAACGCTTTCGGAGGAAGACATGTCCAAATGGATGAGAAGGACGATAATCATAGTTGTGGTGGTGCTCGTCGTCGCCGCCGTTCTCGCAGTGGGCGTTCTCGCCATGTGCACGGGCGACGAGAATTCGACATCCTCCAGAAGGTGGGCGGCGGAGCTCATAGAGTCGTACTATTATGAGGACGTGGGCGAGATAGACTACCGCATCATGGAGATAGAGGAGATGGTCGACGCGTATCTCGACAGATATTCGGCCTATTACACGTACGATGAATACATGTCCGAGTATTACTCCAATGCGGGTGTGAAGGCAGGGATAGGCGTGGTAGTCTCAAATTCGCCTTCGGGCGTGGTGGTCAGCGAGGTGTACGGCAACAGCCCCGCGTACAAGGCGGGACTTAGGAAGGGCGACGTCATAGAGTACCTCAAAAGAGGAAGCTCTTCGGCGAGGATAAATTTTGACGATGCGTCGGCGCTCGTGTCGATTCTATCGACGTTTTCGACGGACGAAGTCATACATCTCTATGTCGCGGACTCCGATGAGCCGATAGACGTGTCGCGCGCGGCTTTCCAGGCGAGCTATGTTTTCATGTCCACGGGCGCGGCGGATTTTTCCGTAGAATATGATGATGAAGGGGAGGCGTCGCTCTGCGAAACACCGTCAGTGGAGCACTCCTATCTTCCCGAGAACGCGGCGTACATACAGATAACCGAATTTTACGGAAACGCGGACACGGAGCTCGGCATGATGCTGGAAAAATTCTATGAGCTTGAAATGGACACCGTCATTTTGGATCTGAGAAACAACGGCGGCGGGTATATGTCCGTACTCCAGGGGATGGCGAGCTATTTCATAGACGAGGAAGACGTCGTGACGTACGCCGATTACAGAAACACGAGCTCGGACAACGTCACCGAGTATTATCCCACGAAAACCGACGTCGACGTCAAAGTTGACCCGGACACCGACATATATGTCCTCGCGAACCTCGGTACGGCGAGCGCGTCCGAGGCACTTATAGGCATGCTCGTGTCATATGATTTTGTGCCGTACGAGAACGTCTTCATATCCTCTTTTTCCGACGATTATCTCGAATATTCCGGCAACAGTGAGAAAAACGGCCGCACATATGGCAAGGGCATCATGCAGCAGTCGTTCATGAATTCGAGGACGGGCGAGGTTCTGAAGCTCACCGTGGCGACGCTGTACTGGCCTGACGGTAAAAAAACCTGCATACACGACAGGGGGCTTTCCGAAGAAGACGGCTGCCGCCTTTCGGAAGCCGCATGGACGGTGACGAGGGGGGATGAAGAACTTAAGGGGGTTGCAAAGGAAATCTTTGGGGAAAGCGGCGCGGGGCCGAATTGAACCCGCCCGCATTTTTTTTTGACAAACAAACGGTAAATAAATTGCAAACGCCCGAGGATTTTCATATAATGGGAGAGCGGCCATCCGAGAGGTGCCGCTTAAAACACAACGAAAAAGATTTTAAGGGGAGATGACATGGCAGTCACGGCAAAAGACATTCGCAACATCGCCGTCATAGGACACAGCGGCGACGGCAAGACATCGCTCTGCGAGGCGATGCTGTACAACGCGGGAGCGACCGACAGAATCGGCAAGACGGCCGACGGCACGACGGTGTGCGACTTTGACGACATAGAGAAACAGAGGAAGATGTCGGTTTACACGGCGGTCGCCAACCTCACGTGGAACGGCACCAAAATAAACCTTCTCGACACGCCGGGTTTCTATGATTTCGAGGGAGAAAGGAATGAAGCGCTTTCGGCGGCCGAGGCCGCGCTCGTCGTGATAGACGCGATAGGGGATGTCCCCGCCGATTCCGAGGCTCTCATAGAGGACTGTCTCAAAATGAAAAAGCCCGTGCTCGTGTTCATAAACGGCATGGACAAGGACAACGCCAATTATTCCGGCACGGTGAACGCGCTGATGGAAAAATTCCCCGCTAACATCGCCCCCGTTCTCGAACCCGTGATGAACGGCAAGAAGATGGAGGGATATGTCGACATAATAGAGGACAAAGCGTACAAATTCGTGCAAAAAGGTGTCGAGGAAACGGCTTTTCCGGAAGAGCTCAAAGCGGCGACGGGCGACCTTCTTTCAAAACTCACCGAAAACGCCGCTGAAAACGACGAAGAACTTTTGGATAAATTTTTTGAGGAAGGCGCGCTTTCCCCGGAAGAGATTAAAAAGGGCGTTCGCAAGGGCATTCACACCTGCAGCACCGTTATCGTGCTCGCGGGCAGCGCGCTCATGAACATAGGCGTCACCAATCTTTTGGACGACATAGCGGGTTACGTTCCCTCCGCGGCCGAGAGAACGGTTTCCGCGACCGATCTCACATCCGGAAATACGGTTGAGATAAAATGTGAGGACGATGGTGCGTTCGTCGGCCAAATCTTCAAAACGGCATATGACCAGTTCTCCGGAAAGCTCAACTACATAAAGGTCTTCCGCGGCACTTTGAAGCCCGGCGCGGTACTCAACACGACGACCGGGAAAGAAGAGAGAATAGGCCAGATTCTCGTCCTCCGCGGCAAAAAGAATGAGCTTGTCTCCGAGCTTTCGGCGGGAGACATTGGCGCGGTCAACAAACTTTCCGCGACCAACACGAATGACACGCTGTGCGCGTCGGGCACGAACATAAAGGTCGAGCCCATTCCGTTCCCGCAGCCCAACATCTCCATGGCGGTCACCTCCGCGAACAAGAACGACGAAGACAAGATGTTCGCGTCGTTCAGAAGGGTCATGGAAGAGGATTACACCTTCCTCGTCGAAAAGAACGAGGAGACCTCCGAAATGGTCATATCCGGCCAGGGCGAGGTGCAGTTAGGTCTCATATCCCAGAAAATAAAACAAAATTACAACATAGATGTCATAATGTCCGATCCGAAAGTTGCTTACCGCGAAACCATAAGGAAGACGGCAGAGGGTGACGGAAGCTACAAAAAGCAGTCGGGCGGACACGGGCAGTACGGTGTCGTCAAGATCCGTTTCGAGCCCACGGAGGAAGTCTTTGAGTTCGCGGAAGAAGTCGTGGGCGGCGTCGTGCCCAAACAGTATTTCCCGGCTGTCGAAAAAGGCCTCCGCGAATGCATGCCCAAGGGCGTGCTTGCGGGATATCCTGTGACCGGCGTCAAAGCCGTGCTCTTCGACGGCAAATACCACCCCGTCGATTCGTCGGAGATGGCGTTCAAATCGGCCGCGTACCTTGCGTTCAAAGACGGCATCTCAAAAGCCGGCCCCGTGCTCTTAGAGCCCATCGTCGAGCTTGACATAGACGTGCCTTCCGATTTCCTCGGTGCGGTCATGGGTGACATATCCAAGCGCCGCGGCAGGATTCTCGGGAACGAGACTCAGGGCAAAATGACGAGGGTCACCGCCGAGTGTCCGCAGAGCGAAGTTCTGAAATACGCGACGGATCTTAGGTCCTTCACGCAGGGCCGCGGCAAGTTCACGAGCACCTTCGTGAGATATGAGGAGGTCGCGCCTCAGCTCGCGACAAAAATAATCGAGGAAAGAGCCAAGCTCAATAAAGAGTGAGAAAGAAATCTGAGCGGCCGGGCGGGATGTCCGGCCGCGATTCATGAAAGCGTCATGAGAATGCACAGAAAACCGCACCTCGACGAGAGGTTCTCAAAATGCCTGGACATCTGCACGCCCGCCGATCTTTCCGACAGAAACATGAAAACGGCGGTTCTCAAAAAGGAATATCTGGACCTTTACGGGATTTTCGGAAGGGAAAACGAGAGAAGACTTGAGATAGGCTGTGGGAAGGGGAGATTCGTCATTGAGAGCGCCGTGGCGGAACCGGATGTCGATTTTGTCGCCGTCGAAAAGTCGACGAATGTCATAATATCCGCCCTGGAGGAGACAAAAAGGCTCGGCCTCAAAAACATTCACTACATAAACACCGCGGCGGAGGTCCTTCCTAAATACATAAGGCCCGACACATTCGAGAGAATATATCTCAATTTTTCCAACCCGCTTCCCAAAAGCGGCGAGGCGAGGCAGAGACTCACGCACCCCGGATTTTTAAGAATGTACAGGGAGTTTCTGAAAGACGGGGGAGAGGTCTGGCAGAAGACCGACAGTGCCTTCCTCTATGAATTTTCTCTGGAAAGCTTCAGACAATGCGCTTTTGACATAACCTTCGCCGCTGACATAATGAAAGAGCAATTTGAGGGGAACATCGTCACCGAACACGAGGAGATGTTCATGGAAAGGGGACTTCCGATTTACCGGATTGTCGCTGTCTGCAAAAAAGACGCGAAATGAAAAAGGCCTTCCCGCGAGGAGGGCCCATTCAAAAAGACCGGCATATGCGCCGGTCCTTTTCGTATATCGTAATTTTTTCGCGCTCCTTTTATTTCACACGCAAGCCTTGCCGCTGTCTCAAAGGTGTCGCCTGCAAAGACGTCCATTCATGAGCGGGTGCGTGTTTTTCGCTTTTTCATTTCACGAGAAGGGCGAGAAGCGCTTTCACCGCATGAAGCCTGTTTTCAGCCTGGTCGTAAACCACACTGTTTTTACCGTCGATTATGTCCTCTGTGACCTCCAGTCCTCTCGTCGCGGGAAGTGGGTGCATGAATATCGCGCCGCGGTTCGCGGCCGACATGAGGCGGATGTTTACCTGGTAGGGAAGGAGAAGCTCTTTTTCCGCCGTGTTTGTGGTGCCGTGGTAGTGGTAGTTGTCCGTATAGATTATGTCTGCGCCCCTCGCGGCTTCCCAAGCGGAGTCGGTTATTGTGATTTTACCGAATTGCCGAAGGCCGTTTATTTCCTCGCGGTTCATCGAGAATTCAATCGGCATGGCCATGACGACCTCCATGCCGCATTTTACGGCGCATGTTGCGAGGCTTTTTGCGACGGATGAGGATTTCCCGACGTATGCGAGTTTTAAGTTGTCCACACGCCCGCATTTTTCCCAAATGGTGTAGAGGTCAGCGGCGGCCTGGATGGGGGATGCGGCTTCGTTATGTGAATTGATTATGGGTATGGATGAAACCTGGCAATAGTCTATGAGCTCGCTGTGCGGTATGCCCCTTGTTATTATCGCGCCCACGCCGTATCTCGATATTGCGTTGACTATGTCGGCGATGTTTTCCCCGGCGTTCATGTCTTCCTGACTGTACGGGAGGTTGACGGTCTCGCCGCCGAGCTGTTTCACGCCTATCTCTATCGCCGAACGCATGCGAAGAGATGTGTCCCCGAAAAGAAGTGCGACAGTAGTGCCGGAGAGAATTTTTGTGTCGTCGTGCGCGACGAACTTGTTTTTGAGAGACTTTGTTGCGTACAGAATCTCGAACATCTCCTCCGTGGAGTAGTCGGAAAGTTTTATGAGGTGTTTCTGTTTTACGGAATATGAAGGAGTATAGCGGTTTACGTCCATGATTTTCCCCTTTTTTAGCTGCAGTTTATGTCGTTTCTTCGCGAATACACGCAGCCGCAGAAGTTCTGTCTGTAAAGATTGTGTTCTTTTGAAAGCCGGCAGGATCTGAGATACCCGTCGTTCTTTTTGAAATCCGAATAAAGCCAGGTGACTCCCTCTTTTTCACAGACCCTTTCCCCGATTTGGTTGATGAGCGAGGCGTTTTTGAGGGGACTTAGCGTAAGTGTCGTCGCGACATATTCCACGCCGAGGTTCTTCGCCGCCTCGGCGGTTCTTTTAAGTCTCAGCTCGAAACACCTTTCGCACCGCTCTCCGCCCTCCGGGCAGGCTTCAAGGCCCTTCGCGACGGACGCGAAACTAGCTTCGTCATGTTCGCATTCGACGAGTTTTCCCCAGCCCGTCTCGGACAAAAACCTTATGAGTTCACTTTTTCTGCGCTCATATTCTTCCGCGGGGATGTTGGGATTATAGAAAAAAGCGAGGATGTTGAAGCTTTCTTTTATTCTCTCCATGCAGGCGGACGCGCACGGTGCGCAGCAACAGTGAAGGAGTATATCTTTTTTGACGCTGGAAAGCTCGGAGATTTGTCTTTCCCCTTCGAGCGCGTAATTTATTTTGTTCATGGCATAAGTTTACCATTTTGCACGGCGCAACGCAAGATTTTTCGCGAAAGCCAAATTTATGATCAAGCCTCGCCTTCGGCGGGCACAAACCACATTGAAAAAAATTTAAAACATAGAGGATAGCTACAATTTAAAGCCGACGTCGGCTTTAAATTGTAGCCAGAGGATACGGGCTCGGAGGGCCCCGAATACAAATGTTCATGTTGATGTTGCGTTTTTTTGCGTGGCGTGATATAATCATGCGGGATTGAGGTGACAGCGCATGACTGTTGATAAGTATTTAAATCCCGGAAACGGGAAATTTCAGGAATCTCTGGACTTCAAAATTTATGTTGACAAGTCCGGCCTTATAGAATACACGAACAGTATTTTGTCAACAAAGAAAAAATACATCTGTGTGTCCCGACCCAGAAGATTCGGTAAAACCGTGGCTGCGGAAATGTTGGAATCATATTACAGCCGCGGGTGTGATTCTCATGTGCAGTTTGATGGTCTCAAAATAGCTCAGTCCGACACATATGAAAAATACCTCAACAAATACAATGTCATACACTGCGCCATGACCAGGCTTCTCAGCGACGGCATGAAGATAGAAGAAGGCCTGGCGAAATTCAAGATGACCCTTATAAGCAACCTTATGGAGGCCTATCCCGAGATGGTTTTGGATGGCAACGACCCCGTTCCTATGTTCAGCGCGGTGTACGGCAAAACGAAGGTGAAATTTGTCTTCATATTCGATGAATGGGACTGTGTGTTCAGAGAAAGGAAGGATGACACAGAGGGACAGGGAAGCTATCTGAATTTTTTGAGGGACCTGTTTAAGGACCAGGATTACGTCGCTCTCGCATACATGACCGGCATTCTTCCGATAAAGAAATACGGCAGTGAGTCCGCGCTCAACATGTTCACCGAAATTTCCATGACCAACGCAAGCCCTTTGCAAAAGTATACCGGGTTCACAAGGGACGAAGTGGAGACTCTATGCGCGAAATATAATCGTCCGTTTAACGAGTTTGAAAAGTGGTACGACGGATACACCGTGAACGGAGAACACATATATAATCCGAAATCCGTCGTCGAGTCTTTGGGCCGCGGGGTTTCGGACAATTACTGGACGCAGACCCAGAGCTTTGAATCGCTCAAAGGTTATATCGAAGAAAACACGTTCGGAATACATGAGGCGATAATCTCCATGCTTGCGGGTGGAGCGGTGGAAATTGACACGGCCGGGTTCAAAAACGACATGGTTAATTTTAACTTCCTTTTTGACATACTGACGCTCCTTGTACATCTTGGATACCTCACATACGATTTTGACAGCAAGACTGTGTCAATTCCCAATCATGAGATTGAGTCGGAGTTCAGAACCATAATTAGCGAGATAGGGTGGGAGAGCTATATCTCCGATTACGAAAAAAGAAAGAAGGTTCTTGACGCGACGCTTGCGGGCGACGAAAAAACCGTCGCTGAGGAAATCGCGAAGCTTCATAGAACCTATCCCGAAAAATATTACAACAACGAAGTCACGCTTTCGGCGGTCCTCAAAGAGGCGTTTTCGCCGGCACTTAAAAATTATCGGCTGGTTCCCGAAATGCCAGCGGGAGGGGGCCTCGCGGACTACATCCTCATTCCCAACAAGAAAATTCCCGACAAACCTCTCATCGTCACGGAACTCAAATCCGAAAATCAAGCCACCGCGGATGGTGCGATAGCCCAGATAAAGAGAAATCATTACTCTGACGCCCTTTCGGCGTACACGGGGGAGGTTCTTCTCGTCGGGATAAGCTATGACACGGCGAGGGAAGAACACCTCTGCGTGATAGAGAAAACCGAAAAAACGAAATGAAGCGCGGGGAGCCGCATTGCCGCGTCGGCTGACTTTAAAAATTTCATATCGAGGACCCGTTAAAAGTTGAAAGCCCTTCCCCGCATATGTTAAGATATTGACATTGAAAAGACAAAGCCACCTTTTAAGGAGTGTGATATGGCAGGATTGTCCCTCACGGGCGTGAACAAAGTGTATCCTTCCGGGGCCCTGGCCCTGTACAACGTCAGTCTTCATCTGGGAGACGGCGAGTTCGTCGCGGTCATCGGCGGCGAAAAGAGCGGGAAAACCTCGCTTCTCCGCGTAATAGCGGGCCTTGAGCAGTGCAACGGCGGAAAAGTCGAACTCGGGGCGCGCGACATAACCGAAGTGGAGCCCCGCGACAGGGACATAGCGATGATATTCAACAGCAACACGCTGTACCCTTCGCTCAACGTGTACGACAACATGGCGTACGGACTTAGGATGAGAAAAGCGTCAAATGCCATCATAGACGAGAGGGTCAACGCCGTAGCGGCCATCTTAGGCCTTGAAAACCTTCTCGCGCGCAAGCCAAAGACGCTGACTTCCGCGCAAAAGCAGAAAGTGGCGTTCGGGAGGGCCATCGTACGTGAGCCCAAGATTTATCTTTTCGACGATCCCCTTTCCGGATTCGACGGAAAGCTCAAAGAGGAGATGCAGAACATCATCGTCAATTTGCAGGTGAGAATGAGCGGCACGTTTGTCTACGCCACGAAGAATGTCACCGACGCGCTGTCCATGGCGACGCGAGTTATCGTCATGAAGGACGGTATGGTTCAGCAAATTGACACGCCCGCGAACCTTTACGATTATCCTCAGAACGCGTATGTGGCGTTCTATGTCGGAAATCCCACGATAAACTTCATAAATGACGCCGAACTCGTGTCGGAGGACGGCAAACTTTATTTCAAATTCCGTAAAGAAAAAATGCCGCTGCCTCAGAGAATAGCGGAAAGATTCGATGAAAAAGACGAGTACGTCGATTCCGGAAGAAAACTCATTTTGGGAATACGTCCCGAGGACGCGAGACAGCTTTCCCGCGGCGAGGGAGAAGGAAACGCCGACGTCGCGCTTCGGTCGACCGACTCCGAGTACGTCATGAAGGGCGTCATAAAGGAGAGCGGGGATGTCTCTGACATATACTTTTCGTACTGTGAAATGGAATGCGGCCAGCCGCTCGCCGTCTACGGCGCGGGTGAAAAAGACACTCCGGTTACGGTCGTCCTCGATTTGTCTAGGCTCCAGGTCTTCGACTCGGTGACGAGACTCTCTCTTCTTTCAAGGGATGAGGGGTATGTCAAGACGGGTTATGCCGACGCCGACAGGAAGCCCCTCACGTACAACGAAGAGGAAGAGATAAAAAGAAGGGCCGAAGAAATGGTCAAAAAGGCCAAGACGGCCGTCAAAAAGAAGTGATTCGCCATTTTTTCGCGGCGGCTTGGCAAGTTTCAGGCTGCCATGTTTTTTAAACGGGGGATAAAGTGGGAGAAGTTTTTTTAGACGCGTTCCTTGACACTTTGGAGCTCTTGCCTTTCGTCCTGATAATCTACATCCTCATAGAGCTTCTGGAACACAAAACTTCATTCACGGAAAATCATAAACTCCTTCAGGGGAACCTCGCGCCTCTTCTGGGGGCCGCGACGGGCATCATCCCGCAGTGCGGTTTTTCCGTCATGGCCGCGAAGCTTTACGACAGGAAACTCATCCGCACGGGAACCTTGCTTGCGGTTTTTCTGGCCACATCCGACGAGGCGCTCATAATACTTCTTTCCAGCATCGATGAGGCTTACGTCGTCATTCCTCTCGTGGTCATAAAGCTCATAGTCGCCGTGGCCGTCGGATATTTCGTCAACGCCGTCTTTAAGAAAGAAAAACAGGAGACTCATTTTTCCGGAGAGATTCACGCGTATTCATGCGGCAACGAACATGAGGACGAAAAACCCGTGAAGACGTATTTCGTGCGGCCGCTTCTGCACACGCTGGAAGTTTGCGTCTATCTTTTTTTAGTGACGCTCATATTCGGGCTCATAGTTTACCTCGTCGGCGAGGATGTCGTCGCCGAGTGGTTCGTGGGCGGCGCATATTTGCAGCCTCTCATATGCGCGGCGATAGGCCTCATCCCGAACTGCGCGTCATCAGTCATAATTACCGGCGCCTATCTCAACGGAGGGGTGCTTTTCGGTAGCATGATAGCTGGGCTTTGCACCAACGCCGGGATGGGCATGGTGGTGCTTTTCAAAAACACGAAGCAGACGAAGAGGAACCTCGCGATATTCGCCGCGATGTACGTCATAGGTGCGGCCGCGGGGATAATCGTCAACGCGATATTGGTGGCCTGCGGCTGGTATGTCGCCATATGAGCGGGGATTATCACATCCTCATCATGGTTAATTTTAACCGTCGGTTAATTTTAACCATTTTAAAAAATGGCGTACCAAAGTGACTAAACGTGACAAGACCAAAGAAAAACCCGAATGTTGCGGTTAGTCTGAATTAGTGTTACACTCGTGAATTTCTTCTGTAAATTATTCAAAGAAAAGGGGTAAAGTCGTCATGAAGTATGAGGATTTGAATTTCAAAGTGCCGAAATGGATAAAGGATTAACATTGATTTGCGGCGACGCAATCGAAGAACTAAAAAAAATTGAGGACGGCACCATAAACCTCATCGTCACGGACCCGCCATACAACCTCGGTAAGGATTACGGAAACAACGATGACGCCAAAAAGTTCGACGAGTATCTGGAGTTCACGAGACGCTGGCTTTGTGAAGCGAAAAGAGTGCTATGCGACACCGGCACCATATACGTTTTCATGGGGATGCGTTGCATCTCATATGTGTACGGCATTTTGGAAAGAGAACTCAAAATGACGTTCAACTCGTGGATCACCTGGCATTACACGCAGGGCATCGGCAAGACGCGCGGCTTTTCCCCGCGGCACGACGACATACTGATGTTCACAAAGGACGCGCGGGAATTCACGTTCAATCTGGACGCCGTGCGAATTCCGCAAAAATATTACCGTTCGGTGAACAACATGCGCGGGGCCAATCCGGGGAACGTGTGGGAGTTTTCCCATGTGCACTACTGCAGCAAAGGAAGGACGGAGCATCCGACGCAAAAACCCGAGGCGCTGTTCGAGAGAATGATTCTGGCGTCCTCAAACGAAGGAGACATCGTCCTGGACCCTTTCTTGGGCAGCGGGACGTCGATGCGCGTCTGCCAGCAGACGGGAAGAAGAGGCATCGGGATTGACATCAACCCGGAGTACATAGCCATGACGGGAAAAAGGCTTTCGGAGAAGTTCACGGGCTTTGACAGCGTGGATGAGAGGATGAAAAGACTCCCCGGTGATTTGACGGACGACAAGGTGAGAGAGACTTATGTCGAAAACCACAAGGTCTGGTTTTTAAAAAACCATCAAAGCGAGGTCCCGGATTTCGAGGAGAACGTCAAGAGAACTTACGGCGCGGACGGGCGCGACCAGATGTCCATTTTTGACGGCGTCGAATGAAAGTCAAACGACGCAGTGGGCGTTTTGCTTGCCATTGAAATTTTTTTACCTTATAATTTACTCAACTGAATGACCGCACGGCAGAAGAAATCAGGGTAGTCCTTCAAAGAGAGACGGTTTCAGGCTGAAAGATCGTCATCGACGAGCTGAGTTGTGCGCTGCCCGCACGATGAGTGCAAGGTCGGGGGTAATGCCCCGCGAATCCGCGCGACAATCGGATGAAACAAGGCCCGAATTTCGGGTAAAGTAAAGTGGAACAGTGCTTTTGGCGCCTTTGCGATGACAGCGGGGCGCTTTTGTCACGTTTGGGTTGTGTTATGTTTTTTTCAAAGCTTAGAGCCGACATAAAGGCGGCGCAGGAGAACGATCCTGCCGCGAGATCAAAGTTTGAGATATGGCTTACGTATCACGGCATACGGGCGCTCGCCGCTCATAGGCGCGCGGCGTTCTTTTACCGCCTAGGTCTTAAAACCATAGCGAGGATGATAAGTCAAAACTCCAAGCGTCGCACGGGGATAGAGATTCACCCCGCCGCGAAAATCGCGCCCGGTGTCTTTATTGACCACGGCTCGGGAGTGGTGATAGGCGAGACCGCCGAGATCGGGGAAGGCACGGTTCTCTATCAGGGCTGCACGCTCGGGGGCACCGGCAAGGAGACGGGTAAGCGCCATCCCACGGTCGGAAAATGCTGTGTCATTTCCGCGGGGGCGAAGGTTTTGGGCGGCATAACCGTGGGAGACTACGCGAAAGTCGGCGCGGGCGCGGTGGTCCTTCGCGACGTTCCTCCACACGCGACTGTGGTGGGCGTTCCCGCGAGGGTCGTGAGGATAGGCGGAAGCAAGGAAGGCGTCGACCTTTTGCAGGAAAAGGACGACCCCATCCAGATAGAGCTCTGCGCGCTGAGGGAGAGGGTCTTTGCTCTGGAAGACGCACTCGCGAGGCTTGGAGCCGCGCCCATACGGCATGATTACATGCCGGAAAAGACGGAAGGCCCTGCGAGAAATGAACCCGACAGGCTCTCCGGGCCCGCCTCCGAATCCAAAGAAAAAACCCAGAGCGGCGGATATTTCCTCACGATGAAGGACGGAAGATACGTCGTCATGAAAAAGAAGGAGAAAAAGGACTGACATGAGGATATACAATTCAAAAACGCGCGTGAAGGAGGAGTTCGTGCCTCTTGAACCCGGCAAGGTCAAAATGTACGCTTGCGGCATCACCGTCTCCGGTGAGGCACACATAGGGCACGGTTTCCAGGCGCTCATATACGACATAATGAGAAAGTACCTCAAAAAGATTGGCTACGACGTGACATATGCGAGGAACTACACCGACATAGACGACAAGATAATCGCCGCGAGCGCGAAAAGCGGTATCCCCGCGGGAGAGTACGCGGAGATGATGATAAAGGAAATAGACCGCGTCATGAGGGACTTTGACGTCGACGACCCCGACATATGGCTGAAGGCCACGGAGAACATCGGCAACATAATAGACTTCATACAGGGTCTCATAGACTCCGGTCACGCCTATCCCACGGCGGGCGGCGACGTTTATTTCGACGAGGCGACATTCCCTTCGTACGGCAAGCTTTCCGGAAACAAAAATTTTGAGGAGATGCTTGAAGGCGTGAGGATAACAAACGACGACGAGAAGAGAAATCCGCAGGATTTCGCGCTGTGGAAAAGCGCGAAGGAGGGAGAGCCCTGGTGGCCGTCTCCTTGGGGCGACGGGCGTCCCGGCTGGCACATAGAATGCTCGGCCATGAACAGGGCCGCGTTCGGGGACCAGATAGACATCCACGGCGGCGGGAGGGACCTCATATTCCCGCACCATGAGAACGAGATAGCCCAGACAGAGTCGCTCACAGGCAAGGAGTTTGCCAAATACTGGACCCACAACGGGCTCATAAAGGTGAACGGGCAGAAGATGAGCAAGTCTTTGGGTAACAGCCTTCTTCTGGACGACCTTTTAAAAAAATACACGAACGAGGCGATAAAGTTCGCGCTGCTTTCGGAAAACTACCGGAGCGACATAAACATCACGGACGACCTTTTTCCCGGGG
>JAJQAJ010000082.1 GCA_021203865.1 Clostridia bacterium | reverse complement strand
CCCCGACCTACGGTTTAGAAGACCGTTGCTCTATCCTGCTGAGCTACAGGCGCATAAACATAAATTCCAGGACGGCTTCGCGAAAAATAAAAAACGCGTGGAGCGGGTGATGGGAATCGAACCCACACTACCAGCTTGGAAGGCTGGTGTTCTGCCATTGAACTACACCCGCATTTTCGCCAAACTCTCCCGAATTTACAGCACCTTTGTGCGCACATTTCAATGCTAAACGATTATAACAAATCGCTTTTTCAGTGTCAAACATTTCTTGCGGGCAAAATTAAAAAGCAAACCGCGCATACCCTGCCGAAACGCCGGTTTAAACGAGTGCGTGAAGCTCAAAAAACATTTCGTAAAACCCCCGGTTTTTCGCTTGCGTGTCACAAAAGTTGTATGTTATACTTGCAAAGCAAGAAAGCGTTATGGCCTTGTGGTCAAGCGGTTAAGACGCAGCCCTCTCAAGGCTGAATCCCGGGTTCGATTCCCGGCAAGGCTACCAGCAAAATATCCGGCAAACCCGGATATTTTTTTTTCGTTAGATTGCGCGCCCGTCCCGCTGCCTATTTTACCGGCGCATAGTGGCGGGTAAATCAAAGTCTTTCGTCAGGCAATAAAAGTCAAAGCGCTGAAATCGCACCGCCAAGATTCAAAAGCTCGTGAGGCTACTTCCCGCCATCCTCTTTTTTATGCGCGAAAGAAAGTCTGAATGGATCGGGCGTGAGTTTTAAATCAAGTCTTTTGACAATCGACACGAGATAATTCGTCATGTGGACCGTACTACGGGCGATTTTTTTGTTTTTGGCGACGATGTTTTTGAACTCGTAATAACTCATTTCTTCCTTTCTCTTGAGAAGCGCGAGGACATCCTCGTCAATCCCGGGCAGGCAGTCATCAATGTCGTAATACGAATCATAGTCCTCATCCATTATGAGAAGCCCGAACCCGTATTTCTCGCAGTATTTTTTCATGCTCTCATACCGGCGCACGTTGTTGAATTCAGCCATGTTAAACGCAGGCTTGATTTCGAGAAGAACGAGATAGTGATCCTTCGTGAGGCACTGAAACGTGGGATATGCGCTGGTCTCACCGTAATAAGGAACCCTCAGGCACTGTGCCTTCACCTCGAGAAAAATGTTGTAATCCATGAGGTTTCTGAAAACCGATTTCTGAAGCTCCGACTCACAATATATGACGTCGCCGTGATTGTCGGTGACCTCGAAATCCGGATTTCCGTACGTAGAAACTTTGCGTTTGGGTTGGAGCCTTGAAAATTCCTCATCCGTGATGTGACGTTTTTTCTCTCCGAAATATATGTGGTCCAGTATTTTGTGCGACAGTCTGTTGTATTTGTCGCCGTAGAGAATGGGGCCGCCACGGGCCCGCTCTCTCTCCCCAAGAATTGTCTGAACGCGTCTGAAATCGGAACGTTTGTACGGTTTGCAAAGATACGCGTCATAGAAAAACGGAGTGAGGCGTATATCTTCGTCCGTCATGAGAAGATATATCGTGAACTCATCCAAAGACATCGCCGCGAGCCTGTCCAAAATGGGCCCTTTTTCGTCTTCTGCGTCGCGGTATGCGTCAATGACATACAGCATAAGCTCCTGCGCCTCTTTGTGGTCAAGTCCAAGATCGACGCCTATGGCGCCGAAATCCAGCCGAGCGGATGATATGCCGAGCCTTCCGAACAAGATATGACAGCCCGCTTCATTGAGGTTGTCTGAGGCGATGTCGCGAATGTTTTGCATCAAATCATCCAAAAGGCCGGAGTACCTCGCTTCAAGGTCGTTGAACATGAAAGGAACATCCAAGATGCGGTCAAGATCCTCTCCCTTGCCCGGCCCGGTGTCCGAACGCGCGGCAGTATCTTCCTTTGGCCTCTTTCCGGATGCGTCCCCGGCATTCGCTTCGGCGTATTCGTCGGGATGAATTTTTTTGGTTTTCTCTTTGACGGTAAAATCCCTGCTGTCAAAAAGCTCCATGGTCTCCGACGCGTTCGCCTCAAAGTCAATTTCCCCGTCACACCTGAAAACTTTACCGGTTTTGTACCTCAGCATAAGGTTACCCACGTCATCCATATAAAAATAACAAAAAAGATGTTTTCCCGGAACTCCCACCCCGACAAGGTTTTTCCTGGTGTCGATTATCGTCTCGGGAAATCTCGTCATGAAACTTCGCAAGGCCCTGTCCACAAGCTTTTGCAATTCGTCCGTCATGACAATGTCAGCTTTGCCAATCACTCTCTCACCTCATCCGATATCCATACAGTAATTTTATTCATATGTGCAAGCCGTGTCAACAAACATACGCCGTCAAAAATTTGCCGCAGGGGGCGAAGAAAGCGGACGAGACCGCTTTCCCGCTTCGTTTATGGCGTCAAACTTTTTTTTCTGTCTTATCCCCGTTCGCGTCGGAAGGTTTATCGTCCCCAGCGTCATCACCGTCTTTTCCCAAAGACGCAACCTTGACAAAATAAATGATGTCAAACACGAGAAGCGCCGCTGCCAGAACGCTCAACACAATGACTGTCGCGACACCGCCCCTGGGGACAACGGCGAGAAGGAGCGCGGCGCCGAACGCCTTCGCCGTCTTTTTTTCGTCATCCGCGCCTTTTTCCCTCTTTCGCCGGATGACGACAAGCGCTATAGCCAAAATCAGAAGCAGCCCGTCACAAATCGCGAGAATGATGATGGCGACCGTGAGATTCGTGTCGCTTTCCGGCACATCTTCCTCCACGCGAGTGTACCCCTCAGAAGACGGGAGCGTGCGGCTTTCCAGATAATATTTCCCGCATGTCGGGCAAAAGTACACCCACGTTTTGTCGTCAAGTGTGGCGTACAAAAACATGCCGTCATGGTATATGTCACTGTGGACATGAATTTCTATGCCGCTTTCAGACCCGTAGCGGTACACATCCTCCCCTTCGCTATCACAGTCAGCCACGGAAATTCTGGTGAGAATGTAAACGCCGCCGTTATATTCCTCTTCCGACTCTCCCCTCTTCGCGAGAATGATTCCTTCCTCAAGGGCCAGACTCTCCGCGTAGCGGACATAGACCATCACACCGTTGGGCGCTTTAAACTCTTCGTCCACATCAAAATTTACGGTAACTTCCCTCTCGTCATTTTTCCATCCGGTGTCTCCCACCGCTGTGTCATAATTTACACCATAGACAAGTTCGACCAACTCGCGGCAATCCTCACCGCAAAGACATTTAAAGACGAACGTGAGACGTGAGCCTGCCGCGTCCAGCTCGACGTCCGTAAGATAATCATAGCCGTGACCGCGTTCTTCGTGCTCCGCCTCGCTCATGACAGAGTAATATTTCTCGCCGCTTTCATCCGCGTACGCCACAAACACGAAGCCGGAAGCGAGGCTGACCGTAAGAGATCCGCCCGGCGCTAAATCATTGCCCCGCATCTCAAATTCGCCACCTTCCTCAACGCGTATTGTGCCGCTCACGCTCCCGAAGCCGTCGTCTGATATGTAAAGCGCGCCGCAATTTTCGACCGTGACACATCCAAAATACTCACCGCCGTTTATGTCCATGGAGACACATGAGGATATCGAAAGGTTGACATACAGCTTGTGGCAGTTTAGGTCTATGTCCAAGTCAACTTTAAACTCAACCGAAACATTTTCGGCGTCAAGCTTTTTCGCCATGCCATATTCGATGTCACGAAGAACAACCATCCTGTCCCCGCCCTCTGCCGACGAGGCGGCCTCGGCAAAATCGGTAAAATACAGGCATACGTCTTCCGTTTTGGTCACACTTACAGCCGGCTCGGTCTCAATGGTGTCCGTATACGTCACGCCCTCAATTTCGACACTGACAAAATATTCGGCGATGCCTGTCTCCTCATGGTATTCAACGCCAAGAACACGCCCTTGAAATGTCGCCACCTTCCCCTCCAAGTCCACATAATACTCCCCGCACCCGGAGCACCGCAACATAGCGGACACCGAAGTGCCGCCAGAGGTTAAAGTCCAAACCAGCTGATAGGTGTGCTCATAATACGGGACGAGAACATACCCCAAAATGACGCTGCCATCGTCATATTTTGGCTCCAGCCGATAACGAAGCTCAGCGTCGATTATCGAAAAAAGACCCGACGCATCGACTACAAACTCGCCCTCCCCATCTATCGCCGAATACACGATGAAAAGCGTGTCGTCCGTGATTTTTAACGCGTCTTCTGATGTTTTGCTGTCGCTGCCTTCCGGCTCATTTATTCTATCAAAAGTCGTGCCCGCAAGCGTGATACGCCCCTTAATTTTTCCGGACTCCTCACTAGATGAGTCGGAAATTTTGAGCGTCGCCTTGGGATAGATGTCAAGGTCCATGACAATGTCAGCGCTGAGGGTGTGTCCCGAAAGGTCAATCTCCGTTTCGGTGAAAACCGCAAGACTTATTTCGACGGAAACATTAGTTAGAATTGTCATCTTCCCGTCCGCGTCCACGCATGAATACACGTACGCGTCAATAAAGCATTCAAAATAGTAGGTGACGTCACCTCCGTCGTTGTAGGCCGCGCCTTCGTCAACCACCTTTGTTTCCGCTATGCTTTCGAGGTTGACATTCGTGACGGTGACACTCGACGCGCCTTCTCTGACATAAAGAAAAGGTCCGTTCCGCCAATTTCTCGAAAAACTTATGCCCTTAAAAACTGTTTCGTCAAAAATTTCAAAGGTTCCCTCACTAACTTTAAGCGTGCTCGCATCCCCTACAGTAATCTTCCCCTTGACAACCCCGGTGCCCATCACATTTTTTTTATCAGTGGAATCTCCGATTGACAGCGAGCGTACCGCGTCATAGTACGCACCCACATATATATCACCCGTGACTGTGCCGCCGTCTAAGTCAAGCTTCGCCACATCCGAATACACGACAAGACGCCCCTCCAAGGTGCCGCCGCCTAAGTCAAGCTTTGTAGCCGTACCTGACATATAAACATCGCCTGCAATTTTCCCGCCGTCAAGACACACGGTGACACCATCTCCGGAAATTCTCACATCACCCGTTATTGTGTGACCATCCAAATAATAAATCGCAGTTTCTAATGAAAAATAAAGAGGAGCACCACTATCCAAAATCAAATCTTTCGTCAGCTTATAAATATAATCTTCTTCCTCCGTGAAATAGGAATCATAATCCCCCACGCCGCTTTCAGCGCCGCATGTCACCACGGAGGCGCTCGCGGACGCCGCGCCGTCCCGCCTGCAAAGAAGCATAACCCCAAAAACCATCGCCACAAAGAAGATTATCACACTGACAATGGTGCATAGATATCTCTTATTCATTTGATTCTCTCCTTAAATAAAATATGATTTGCCCGCCGGCCGTTCAATTTTACGACAAGCCGGTAAACTTTATTATCGCATGATTGGAAAAGAAGGCAAAAAAAACGCCCCCCCCCGCGGAAGGCCAAAATTTAATATGCGCATTCAAAAAACCAAGCGCGCCATGGCTTGAGACGAAAGCGGAAAAGTTTCAAAGCGTCCCAATGTATTTTCCCACATACTGGAGGAAATCATCGTAGTAGTCAAGCTGCGTGTCGCACGAATCCTCAGTCCTGTCCCTTCCGGGCACCATTTTCCCGCGAGAAACTTTTTCAATGAATCCGTGTTCGGCTTCCTCAAAGCAATGATACATCACTTTAACGCCGTTGCTTTTCAAAAGACTGAAAAAAGATTCACCGTCCGGAGACAGCGTGTCTTTACCGCATGTCATTATGTACGTGGGAGGAAACTTCTTCGCAGCCTGTGGCGTCATGAGAACCGGACTCACGTACGGCGAGGGACGGACGGAAACGTTCGGGCAATATCCGTCTATGAATCTCTTTATTTCAGCCCTCGTGAACCCCCCGTACTTTCTGGGACGCAAATTCTCCGCAAGGTTCAAAAAAGGATACAACATGATTATCCCGGCAACTCCGCCATAGAGTTGTCCCACAGCCGCGGCGATAGCCGCCCCGCAGCTGTGTCCCAAAAGATATACCCTTGATCTGTCAAAAAGCAGCGTTTCATCCGCCATTATGGCGCAATACGCGTCCACCGCGTCCTCATGCGCCTTGGGATATGTGGCCGCGGGAGCTCTTCTGTATTCCAAAGCGGCGACGTTGACATGCGCCGTCTCAGTAAGATCCCGGCTAAGCTTGTCATCCCATGAAAGCTCACCGCCGACATAGCCGCCGCCGTGAATGTCCACTATGAGCGGAGCTTCGGGCGAACACCCGTAATACCATACCTCTGTCAGACTCCCGTCACGGGTCGCGTACTGTATTTTGTCCATTTCACTCTCTATCCTCCGCCTCGCGGGAAAACTCTTTACTCAATTAGGAAAATATATCGCCATGTACGCCCGTCTGTATATGTCCGCGGCATCATACACGCTCTTCACCCTGCTTTGAAGGTTCTTCTCGCCGGAAAGCTCACACCAGATTTTTTTCGCGTAGGCCATGTTCGTGTCGTTGCCCATGCAGCAAAAGACGAAACTATCCTCCTCTTTTTTAAGCCCCTCCTCTTTTCCGGAAGCTATCACGTCAACCGTCTTGTCCGCGTGCCCTAAGGAGAACGACGCCGCGGCCTCCATTATCGCCATGGCCTGCTCCCTGTATACAAAACGCCCCTTCGTGTCGCCGAGGCATCTGGCGACTTCGTAAATGTGATTTTCTGAAATCTCATCGATGCCGACGCCGTCCGCCATGGCCTTCCTGTATATCGCGAGCGCGTTCGCGATATCGGAAAGCGTCTCTCCGTGGAAGCTGTTGAAGACCTCACCTAAATCCTCGGAAAGCCCCATTTCCGGGAACAGATGGTTGTCTTCCAAGGCGGCGTACACCTTACGGTTGTCGTACAGGCCGAAATCAACTTTCCTGCCCCTGCCCCTTATTTTGGCGATGGCTGAGAGGTTCCCGTCTTCTCTCACGTCTATCACACCTTCTTTTTCACATTCTCTGACTTTCGCGGCAAGCTTTCCCACTCCCTCGCCGGTCGAGTAAACTGTCACGAGAGGTGTAGGCTTTGGATAGAGACCGTTGAGCCATGTTTCAAAGTAAAGCCCGTACTTCATGGGGTCGAGTTCGATTATGCCCAGCATGTGACATATGTACGACGTGCATACTCCCTCGCCTCTGAATGAATACTCAATGCCCGCATCTTTCGCGTACATGATGACATCCCTAAGCGCCATGACGTCATCAAGCGCGTCATACTTTCCTATGTATTCAAGCTCCTGTTCAAACCTTTCTGAGCACTCGTCCGTGAACCTGTCGCCAAGGGCGGGGATTATCTTTTTCATGAGCTTATTGAAAAGCTTCTCTGATTTTGAGAGTTTTTCCATGGCTATACCACCTTCCTACTATCCGTCCTCGGGAATGTTTTCCGGACGGCATTCCGTCCGCGTTCAGCGGACAAATAAATTATACGGACCAAGCCTCGAATTATCAAGCCCGTTTGATAAGAGGAAACTCAAAATGCGGCGCCCATATCTTAATCTTTACACTCACGGCGAAAAATTTTGCGGAAAGAGCCCGTCCGAAAAATCTTTGCTAAAATTATGGCCACACAATGTGTGGCCTCCATGGTTAATCTTCTCTTTTCCCAAGCGACTTGTCCAAAGCTTGCAGCCCGGCGGGGTCTCCGCCAAAGCGCTTCATGCGGGTGATAAGGTCCGATGAGTTCTTTTCCTCCTCCGCCTGCTCCTCTATGAACCACTCCAGAAAGTTCATGGTGCGATAGTCCTTGCACTCCAGCGCGACTCCGTAGATGTTGTGGATGAGCGAAGAAACATAGCACTCATGCTCATATCCGGCGTTCAAAGGGTCTTCAATGTTTTTGAAAACCTTATCGGGCTTCGCGATTGCCTCAAGCTTGACGGACTCGCCTGAATCTATGAGATACCTCCTCAAACGCTTCGCGTGTCCGACCTCCTCCTCCGCCTGGTTTTCATACCAGTGCGCAAACCCGGGGAGTCCCTCGTCCTCAAAGAAGTTCGCCATGTCCACATAGAGATAGGCCGAGTACAACTCCTTGTTGATCTGATCCTGTATGAGATCCAGAACCTTTTTTTGCAGCATATCTGCTCCTCCTAAAAATTTATTTTTTACAACCTTCATTTTATAGGGGAAAAAATAATATGCAAGCTCAAAACAGGCCAAAAATTACTTTTTACTGCGATTTCATATGACTGTGCTAAGATTTCATTTTCCTGCGTTCAGATTTCACTTCATTGACATAAATAAGGCTTTTCCGGGGGCGTCCCGCACGCCGGACGGGAAATCCGGGTGAGGAAAGGGAAGCTAAATTTTAGGACAAAAAGAAAACACCCATCCGCTTTGGAATGGGCATTTCGGATGAAATCCGGCAACTTCCTATTCTCCCGGGCAGTGTCCCGCCAAGTACCTTCGGC
>JAJQAJ010000006.1 GCA_021203865.1 Clostridia bacterium | reverse complement strand
AGATTTATGAAAATTTGCGGAAACTGCGGATGCGAGTTCGACGGGAATTTTTGTCCGAAATGCGGAAAGGAGTTCTTCGGTGCGAGAGTATGCAGAAACTGCCGGGCTTTCGTCACGGGAAGGTTCTGCCCGGAATGTGGGACCGAGTACAAGATTGTCGTGAAAGACGCCGACGCCGATTCGTCGGACGTCACCATAGGTGCCGGCGACGGGGGAAGCGCGGGGCTCGAGTTCAAAGCAAAAAAGAACTACTGCCTTGTGGACTGGGTGGGCGACTGTACCGACGCCGACATCGTGATACCTTCCGAACACAACGGAAAGCCCGTCAAAGGCATCGGGGACAGCGCCTTCATAGGCTGCAGGTTCATAGAGAGCGTTTACATTCCGTCCGGGGTGGAGGAGATAGGGGACTCCGCTTTCGAGGGATGCACATGGCTTGAAAAGATAATCATTTCCGAGACGGTGACGCAGATAGGAAACTCGGCTTTCGCGGGGTGCGAGTGGCTTAAGACGGTGACTCTTCCCGACGGGCTGAAGTCTATAAACGACAACCTTTTCGACGGATGCGTGAGGCTTACCGACGTGAACATCCCGGACGGCGTGAGGAGGATAGGACAGGAGGCCTTCAAAAACTGCCCGAGACTTTTCAACGTGTTTCTCCCCGTGTCCGTGGAAGACATATCTCCGAACATCTTTCAGGGGAGCTGCCCCCGCATGAGATGCTACTATCTCGGAGGAGAAAAAGACTGGAACTACGTTCTTTTCGCCATGCCTCAGGAGGATTTTGGCGACGAAAAGCTGTATTTCTACTATGAGGAAAGACAGAAAAGGCTCGGGAATTTCTGGCACCGAGACGAAAACGGCGATGCCAGGGTGTGGTGGTAATTTTCAAAAAACGGACGCCGCGCGCGAAAAAAACGACAAATCCGAATCGCACGCCAGGCGATTCCTAAGTCTGACCGCATAAACTTTGCCTCGGGGAAAACCCTGGAGAGAGAAAAAACAAAGGAGTGTAGACAAAACACGCATGGCTGACAAAATCGTCATAACCGAATGGAACGAGAAAAATCAGGCCGAGTTCGACAGGATGTACGGGGAGGCTTTAAGGTACTGCCAAATAATAGAGTTCGACTTAAGGACGATATACGGCATAGTCGTTAGAGAGGGGACCGCCGCCGTACCCAGGGACACCGGCGAGGGGTCGTTCTGGGAGATAAACTCGTATCTCAAAAAAGATCCGCGGATTTCGAGGGCGATGTATCAGACTCTCGAGGAGATGAGGTCGATAAGAAACTACCTCGCGCACAATCTCCATATGGAGTATTTGCAGGATGGCAGGGACCATCTGGTGTACAGCGCGACCTTCGTCGAGTGTTACAAAAAACTCGCGGAGAGCTGCAAAAAACTGGAAGAAGGAAAGAACGAGGTGTACATCCTTAGAGAAAGTTTCGAGCGTGGCAGAAAATTCATTCCCGGGGAAAAGCCCGCGGGGCGCGGCACCCCGAAAAACCCCAGGCCTCAGGCCGCGGCAAAACCCGAGCTCCCTGCAAAGGACCCCGCGCCCCAAAATCCTCAGAGCGCGCTCAACACCCTGCCGGCGAAGACTGCACCTGCGGAAAACAGGGCGAGCGTCGGGGAGCTTTCCTTCGCACAGACGGCGCAGGGACTGGAAGTCACTGGAATGGGGACGTGCACGGCAACGCGCGTGGTCATTCCCGCGAAGCACGACGGAAAGAAAGTTAAGGGCGTTGCGGACGGGGCTTTCGAAGGGAACCGGACGTTGCGCGAGCTCGTTATAGAAAAAGGGGTGGGCCGGATAGGGAAGAACGCCTTCGCAAAATGTGCGTCGCTGGGGAAGATAACCCTTCCGGGGGTCCCCGTTTACTTGAGCGACTGGGCTTTTGCGGACTGCGGGCTTCTTGGCGATGTGTACGTCATATCCAAATCCGACGTGAGCGCAACCGCCTTCGCGGGGTCTTCCGCGAAGGTCTACTATTACTCCAAGAAAAAACCCGCGGAGCCCGGAAACTACTGGAGATACGCGGGCAGTACCGTGGCCAAATGGGCCGCACCCGCCAAAAGCGTACCCGAAAAGAAGAACGGTGCTGCCGCGCCGGGCGGCGGGGAGCTTTCCTATGCGCAGGCAAAAAAGGGTCTGGAGGTCACGGGAATCGGGACTTTCGCGAAGCCGTGCGTGGTCATACCCGCGAAATATGCCGGCAAAAAGGTGCTGGGAGTCGCCGACGGGGCGTTTTCCGGCAACCAGACGATATGTGAGTTGGTCGTGGAAAGAGGAGTGGGGCACATAGGAAAGTCTGCCTTCGCCGGCTGCCGGTCGCTCAAAAAAATATCCCTTCCCAACGTCCCCGTCTCGATGGGAGAGCACGCGTTTTCCGACTGTACGTCCCTCGGCGACGTCTTCGTCGTGTCGGGAGTGAGCAAGACCGCTTTCGCGGGTTCCTCGGCAAAAATTTATTACTACTCAAAGAAAAAACCCGACGGAGCCGGGAGATTTTGGCACAGCGACAAGGGCGGGGACCCCGTACCGTGGTAAAACGCATTCTTTGATTGCTGTACGGATTCATTGTGTTTTGCTTCGGAGATCTTCGAATTGTGCCGATTGTATAACGTTTAAAAATAATGCAATATATTTGGCCGTGATTGACGTTTTACGACAAAAGTGTTATGATTGAATATGCAGAGAATGCAAATCGTTCGCTTGAGGAGCTTTTTAATTGATAATCGGAATACAGGATGAGATACTGAAACTTAATCAGGACGGACTGCTTGATATTCTTTTAAAGGACATGACGACTAAATCCAACATCATTTGGGGGACGGACGCATATTCTTCGTTGGGAGAGGGGTATTACAAGGAAGACGAAATCAGAGCGGATTTAATCACTGGAGACAACAGTAATATAATAAGAAACAGGGTCAGAAAGGACTTGGAGCAGCAGTCCGAACGTACGAAAGCGCATGCTGAGGTGTTCACGCCTTTTTGGACATGTAAGCTGATGATAGACTACATAGACAAGGCGTGGCTTGGCGATAGAAACGCATGTCTTCCCGAAGAAGAAATAGATTTAGACTCTGAGAGCATATGGGACGTCGTCGGTGACGATAACTGGCAGGATTATGTAGTCTCGCGCCGTATGGAACTTACGTGCGGAGAGGCTCCGTACCTCGTCACGAGGTATGACGTTTCGACCGGCGACACCATTCCGATGTCCGAAAGAACCGGCGTTCTTGACAGAAAGCTCGCTGTCGTCGGGAAGTTCATAAATGACAGAAGCTGTTGGATGAAGTGGGCTCTTCGTGCGTTGACGTCAACGTACGGATACGAGTTCCAAGGAGACAATCTTCTCATAGCCCGGCTAAACCTTCTTATGACCTTTTCCGAGTATTACGAGGAGAAGTTCAAAAGGAAGCTTCTTCATAAGGACCTAGAAAAAGCCACGGAGATCATCTCATGGAACGTGTGGCAGATGGACGGTCTTACAGACAAGGTGCCGTATTCGTATAATGGGAAGACGCAGATTGATTTCTTTGATTTGTTGGGAGATGCTACTTCGCAAAATGGCGGGCAGGAAGACATAGAAAGAATTTTTTACTGCGTCATCAGGGACTGGGGTAAATATTCTAAGAGTGAACCGATTGAAACTAATTTTTCCGAATTAAAAAGGAGAGACGAGAAAATGTTCGACTACATAATAGGAAATCCGCCATACCAGGAAGAGGTTGAAAACAACGGAAGAAAAAGTCCCATATACAATCTCTTCATGGATGAGACATATAAAATTGCAAAGACGGTTGAACTCATTCATCCCGCCAGATTCCTTTTCAATGCTGGTCAGACTCCCAAGGAATGGAACAAGAAGATGCTTAATGACAGGCATTTTAAAGTCTTATATTATGAACCTAACGGCGCAAAAATTTTTCCAAATACTGACATAAAAGGCGGAGTCGCAATATCGTATCATGACTTAATCCAGTCGTTTGAAGCCGTCGGCGCATTCACGGCGTACAAAGAGTTGAACGGTATTTTGTCGAAGGTTGAGGAGAAACACGAGGGTTTAAAAGAGAATTTGTCAGATATAGTTTCCAATCGTGGACAATACAGACTTGAAAGAAGTTTTTTTAAGGATTTTCCTTATGCGTCGGATCGACTCGGGGCAGGCACGGGTAATATGATGGTTTCAAACATATTTGAAAAAATCCCAGAAGCATTTTTGATTGAAAAGCCAGACGACGGATTTGAATATGTCAAGGTTCTTGGACGTGTTTCTAACGAGCGTGTTTACAGATACTGCCGTCGCTGCTACGTAATCGATAATGATTTTTTGACGTCGTATAACGTGTTCGTTCCCAAATCGAATGGCTCTGGCGCGATAGGCGAGGTATTAAGTACTCCCCTGATCGGGGCTCCCCTGATCGGGGCTACAGATTCCTTTTTAAGCATTGGTAAATTTGGCAATGAAGAAGTAGCTACTGCGTGCCTAAAATATGTAAAATCAAAGTTTGCGAGGACAATGCTCGGTATTTTAAAGGTTACACAGGACAATCCAAGAGAAACATGGAGATATGTCCCCATGCAGGATTTTACTTCGTCATCTGATATAGACTGGTCAAAATCCATTTCAGAAATAGACGGTCAACTCTATAGCAAATATGAGTTGTCTGACGAAGAGATTTTATTCATAGAGGATAAAGTTACGGAGATGGGGTGATCATGGCGGAAATTTCCATCAAATCGGCTCAACGGGTCGTTCCCATGATTTATGCGTACACCACGCCCGGAGTTCCGTACCATGAGGGATGGACCAAAATAGGTTATACGGAGAGGCAGAAACCTGTCGACAGAATTCGTGAGCAGACTCATACCGCCGATTCAAGACCGCAGCTCGAGTGGCAGGAAAACGCAATATATAAGGACGGGACCGGACAATATTTTACAGACCACGATTTTCATTCGTATCTCCAAAGGAACAAGATAGAGAGAAGAATTGACACAGAGTGGTTCAAGGTGGAGGCCCGTGAATCGCACGAGATGTTCGACAGGTTCGCGATGAGACTTTCGGAGGACGGCGGAGACAAACGGGAATACAAGCTCAGAAATGAGCAGGAAGAGGCTGTCTCCAAAACCCGTGAATACTTCGAAAAGGGCGGCAAGGACTTTCTTTGGAATGCGAAGCCCCGTTTCGGGAAAACTCTCTCTGCATATGACCTTGTGCAGCGAATGGACATGACGAACGTCCTCATCGTGACGAACAGGCCGAGCATCGCGAACTCATGGTCGGACGACTTCTTCAAATTCGTGTATTGGCGCGGGGAATACGAGTTTGTGACGGAGACGGAAGCTCTTAAAAGCGAGATAAGGGCGATATCCAGGACGGAATATCTGAGACGTCTTGTGGACAACGATTCGGAAAAGAGGATGATAGCCTTCGTGTCGCTGCAAGATCTTAAGGGTTCAAAGTATTTCGGCGGCGATATTGACAAGCTCAAGTGGATCGCGAAGGGAAACTCGGACGATCCGTTTGTTTTCGACCTTCTCATCGTCGATGAGTCTCAGGAAGGGGTGGACACGATACTGACCGAGAGGGCGTTCAACAACATCAACCGCAAGCACACTCTTTATCTTTCCGGGACTCCTTTCAAGGCACTCGCGGACGGCAGATTTTCGTCGGAGCAGATATTCAACTGGTCATATTCGGACGAGCAGGAGGCGAAACAGAACTGGGACAATGCGGAGGTCAACAATCCTTACGAGGATCTCCCGAGACTTTCCATGTTCACATATCAGATATCGCCTATGATTGCTGACACTATCAAAGCGGGTATCGAACTTGGTGACGACAGTGAAAACGCCGAGTTCGCATTTGATCTGAACGAATTTTTCGCCACGAACGAGACCGGGAGATTTATTCACGAGAAAGAGGTCAAGTCGTTCCTTCGAACGCTTTCCACCAACGAAAAGTATCCATATTCAACGCCTGAGCTCAGAAAGGAGATGTCGCATACCCTGTGGCTTCTCAATAGAATTCCGAGTGCCAGGGCCCTCGCCAAGCTTTTGAAGGAAGATCCCGTCTTTTCCGAGTATACGGTAGTCACGGCGTACGGCTCGGGTCTAACCGAAGTCGACACGGAAAGCGACCCGGACCAGACGGAAAAGAACTCGTTCGACCGTGTCAAGAAAGCAATAAGCGAAAACGACAAAACCATAACGCTCAGCGTGGGACAGCTCACCGTGGGCGTCACGGTTCCCGAGTGGAGCGGGATACTTATGCTCTGCAACCTGCAGAGCGCCTCGTCGTACATGCAGGCGGCATTCCGTGTCCAGAACCCGTGTCTTTTCTCGAGGGACAACTCCGAGTGGCGAAAGGAGACCGCTTACGTTTTCGACTTCGACCCCGCGAGAACGCTCATTTTGTATGACGAGTTCGCGAACAACCTTTCCGCCGCGACTTCCGGAGGGAAGGGGACAGATGAGGAAAGGAACAACAACATAAAGCGTCTTCTCAACTTTTTCCCCGTCATAGGTGAGGACCCTGACGGAAAGATGGTGGAGCTCGACGCCGAAAAAGTTCTCTCCATCCCACGCAGACTGAAGAGCACTGAAGTTGTAAACCGCGGATTCATGTGCAACTATCTTTTCCAGAACATCTCCAACGTGTTCGGCGGTTCTGCGGCCGTTCGGGAAATCCTCGGAAAGCTTTCCACGGAGAGGGTCGGGCAGAAAGTCAAAGACGGTAAAAGCATCGAAAAAATCAAGGATGTAAATCTGGGTGAAGACGGCGAAGTGGTTGTACCCGAAGAGACAGTCATCGGCACGTCTAAAGACATCTTCGGGGACAAGATATACGAGAACATAAACGAAGGCATCGGAGACATCAGAAAAATCAACCCGGTGAACTCATCGGGAAACGCTTCCGGAGACAACAAACTCGCCGATACCATTATCAATTCTTTGGAAGAGAATGTCATGAAACCCGCGTTCGATGCGTACAATCCCAAAAAGTCCGTCCGCAACCGTATTCAGACCGAAACTCAGAGCGAGGTGCGCAAGGCCGTCGAAGAGGTGCTGGAAGACTATGACAATCGGATTAAGGATTTAAACGAGGAACGCGACAGGGCTCTTATAGACGCCGACACGGATTTTCAGGCAAAAGAGGCCGAAAGTAATTTTAAAGAGGACGCCGCCAGGGCACTGGAGGAGATGTTCAAAAAGGCCCAGGAGAAGACGGCGGAGATTGTGAACCATATTCCCGACGAGATTGTCGAGAAACTTGAAAGGAACAAAAAGGAAGAGGAGAGGCACACCATAGAGGACGACATAAGGGCGCATCTCAGGGGATTTTCACGCACCATTCCGAGCTTCCTCATGGCGTACGGGAACGAAAACACCACGTTGAAGAACTTCGACGACTACACGGAGGACGACGTGTTCCTGGAGGTTACCGGTATTACGGAGGATGAGTTCCGTTTCCTTCGTGACGGGGGAGACAAAGAAAATCCGGAGACCGGGGAGATTGAGCATTTCGACGGCCATCTCTTTGACGAAATAGTGTTCAACGATTCGGTCAAGATGTTCATGGAAAAGAGGGACAAACTCGCGAATTATTTTGACGAAAGTCTCGAGGAGGATATCTTCGACTATATCCCTCCACAGAAGACGAATCAGATTTACACCCCTAAGAAAGTCGTCGTCCAGATGGTAGATCTTTTGGAGGACAACAATCCCGGCTGTTTCGATGACGACACGAAGACGTTTGCCGACCTCTACATGAAGTCCGGTCTTTACATCACCGAGATAGTCAAGAGGTTGTACAGCAGCGAAAAAATGAAGGGGCTTCATCCGGACCCGGAGGAGAGAATCCGTCACATCATCATGAAACAGGTGTACGGTATGGCGCCGACAAAGATAATCTACCTCATAGCCACGAACTACATCCTTGGTTTCGACAAATCACTTAAACTTGAGACCAGAAATTTCGTGCATGAGGATGCTTCCCTGGCTGCGAAAGAAGGGAGGCTCAAAGAAGTCGTAAAAAAGCATTTTGGAGACATGGTGGATTTCGACTAGACGATAGGGAATCATGTAAACACATCATCAAGAGGTAAAGGAAATGGAAAATCAAGCACCCTTGCTTACGGCTGAACTTCTCAGAGAAGAGTCGGCAAACAATCCGCAGATTGACGTGGAGGCAAAAAGGAAATATAAGGAGTTTGCGGACAGGTTCAACTACTCCAAATTGGAGAATCTCAGCGATGAGGAATTGTTGCCATATGTTTTTCGTGGACTCAACAAGTCGAATCTTTGCGATACGTTGGAGTTCGGGAAACTTTGCGAGGATTTCGGCAACATCTATCTGCAGGGAGGAGTCAAGGCGTACGGACTATATAACAAAGACGGTAAGTGGTGTGC
>JAJQAJ010000069.1 GCA_021203865.1 Clostridia bacterium | reverse complement strand
ATGCGTCACGGCCTCCAAGACATGGGAGGAGCGCATCCGCTATGTTGTGTTTTTTTCTCTCTTCAACTCAAATACTTGTATTTTATTGCCATGATATGATATACTGAAAACACCTACATCCTAAGGGGGGAGAACATGGACAGGACCAGAGTGTCGGAAATTTACGCCGACCCGGAAAAATACAGCGGTAAAGGCGTCAAACTCTGTGGCTGGGTGAGGACGATAAGAACCTCAAAGAATTTCGGGTTCATAGAACTCAACGACGGCACGTATTTCAAAAATTGCCAGGTGGTCATAGAGGAGGGAAACCTTCCCAATTATGACGAGGTGTCCCGGCAGAATGTCGGCGCGTCCCTCATCTGTGAGGGTGAGTTAATTTTAACCCCGGAGAGAGCGCAGCCTTTTGAAATTCACGCTGTGGCGATAGAGATTTCGGGAACGTCGACCCCCGATTACCCGCTTCAGAAAAAAAGACACACCGTGGAGTTTCTTCGCGAGATAGCGCATCTCCGCCCGAGGACCAACCTTTTTCAGGCGGTTTTCAGAATACGTTCGGAGACGGCGTTCGCCGTGCACAGTTTTTTTAATGAAAGGAGCTTTGTTTACGTGCACACGCCCATAATCACGGGAAGTGACTGCGAGGGCGCGGGCGCGATGTTCCAGGTCACGACGCTTGACCCCACGAAGGACAACAAAGATTATTCAAAAGATTTCTTTGAGAAAAAGACCTCGCTCACCGTTTCGGGACAGCTCAATGTCGAAACTTTCGCCATGGCGTTTTCCAACGTTTACACCTTCGGACCGACATTCAGGGCGGAAAAGAGCAACACACCGAGACACGCCGCGGAGTTCTGGATGATAGAGCCCGAAATGGCTTTCTGTGACCTTGAAGGCGACATGGATACCGCCGAGGCCATGGTGAAGCACATAATAAGGCATGTGACGGAAAAATGCGCGGCGGAGATAGATTTTCTTAACACCTTCCAAGATAGGGGGCTCAAGGAAAGGCTTGACCTCGTTCTGAACTCCGACTTTGTGAGGGTGAGTTACACTGAGGCCATAGCGATACTGGAAAAAGCCAGGGAGGAGGGCGAGAAGTTTGAGTATCCCACGTTCTGGGGCTGCGACCTCCAAAGCGAGCATGAAAGATATCTCACTGAAAAGGTTTACGGCAAGCCCGTCTTTTTGACAGATTATCCCAAGGAGATCAAGGCTTTCTACATGAGACTCAACGACGACGGCAAGACCGTCGCGGCGGTCGATCTTCTCGTTCCGGGCATAGGCGAGCTCATAGGCGGTTCGCAGAGGGAGGAAAGATACGACGTCCTCATGTCGCGCATGAACGAGTGCGGCCTCAAAGAGGAGGACTACAAATTTTATACAGACCTCAGAAAATACGGCGGGTGTGTCCACTCGGGGTTCGGGCTCGGGTTTGAGAGGATGGTCATGTATCTTACGGGCGTCTCGAACATAAGGGACGTCATCCCGTTCCCGAGAACGCCGGGAAACTGCGATTACTGACAGGAGGCTGATATGGACAAAATGATAATAGACGCCATGGGCGGTGACAACGGCGTCGCCGCGGCGGTGGAAGGCTGTCACATGGCGCTGAAAAGCGACAAAGACATATATCTCATCCTCACGGGGAGGAAAGACGAGATTGAGACGGAGATCGCCAAATTCAAAGATTTCAACAGGGAGCGCGTCGAGATAGTCGACTGCCCCGAGGTCGTGGACATGAACGATGTGCCCACGGAGGCTCTCCGCGCGAAGAGAAACTCGTCGATTTTTGAGGGCTTTTGGAGGCTTAGACAGGACGCCGACATAGTGGGACTCGTCACCGCGGGTTCGACGGGTGCGGCGATAGTCGGGGCCCAGACCATACTCGGCCGCATACGCGGCGTGAAGCGGCCCGCGCTCTGCCCGGGGATCCCGAACGTCCGCGGCGGATACACGCTCCTTTGCGACTGTGGGGCGAACGCCGAGTGCAAGCCCGAGATGCTCTGCCAGTTTGCCGTGCTCGGCACGGCCTACGCCGAGGCAGGGTTCGGGATAAAGAACGCGAGAGTCGGCCTTCTCAACAACGGCACGGAGGAACATAAAGGAGACCCCCTGAGGCAGGAGACATACAAACTTCTGAGCCGGATGAAATCCATCAATTTCGTCGGCAATGTCGAAGGAAGGGACATCATGATGGGCGACGTCGACGTCGTCGTGGCGGACGGTTTTTCCGGGAACGTCGCTTTGAAGAGCATGGAGGGCTGCGGGAAGCTTGTCTCGTCCGTCATGAACAAAAGTTTCCGTGCGAATTTCGGCAGCAAGATGGCCTATCTTTTCGCGAGAAATACCATAAAGAAGATAAGGGCGGCGCTGGATTTTGAAAAATTCGGCGGGGCCATGCTTTTGGGATGCAAAAAGGTGGTTGTCAAGACCCACGGCTCATCCAAGGCGAAGACCTTCGCCGCGTCGATAGAAAACGCCGTGGCCATACACCGTGCGGGGCTTATCCCGAAAATCGAGGGGCTTTTGGCCGAAGTCGATTTGAATTCTCTCACCGCGGAATAAAAGTGATGGACGAATTTGACGAACTGGAAAAACGAATAGGCTATAAATTCCGGGACAGAAAACTTCTGGAGCTTTCCATGACGCTGTCTTCCGCGTCGGAAGAAAACAACCAGAAGCTCGAGTGCTTCGGCGACTCCGTTCTGGAGCTTGTCGTCACGGAAAAGCTCTTTTCCGAGTGCAGGGACGAAAAGGAGATGACAGTGAGAAGGAAAGTGGCCGTGTGCGACGAGTCCATCGCCGAAATCTCAAAAAAGCTGGACCTTGACGACATTCTCATAAGGGGCAAAGGCGATGTCAACAACAAAAAGGCCATCCCTTCCGCCTATGAGGCGCTTATAGCGGCGATATATTTGGACGGCGGTTTGGACGAAGCAAGAAAATTTGTTCTCTCAACGGTGAATTTTGACGCGAAAACCGAGCCTGCTGCCGATTACAAGAGTAAACTCCAGGAACTTTTGCAGCTGCACGCCATACCGCTTCCCGTATACACCCACGAGGATGTGGGAACCCCCCAGGCACCTGCGTTCATAGCGCACGCTTACGTGTGCCGTCAGACGTTCACGGGAAGAGGGCCTTCCGTCAAGGCGGCGGAAAAGGATGCGGCGAGGGCCGCTCTCGAAAAACTCGAAAAGGATTTGTGACACAAAGGAAAATGGTCAATCTCAAACAGATAAAACTTATGGGCTTCAAGTCGTTCCCCGACAAGACGACCATCACCATGTCGGAGGGCGTCACCTGCATAGTCGGACCTAACGGCTGCGGGAAAAGCAACGTAGCTGACGCCATACGCTGGGTTTTCGGCGAACAGTCCGCCAAAACGATGAGAGGCAGTCAGATGGTCGACGTCATCTTCGACGGTACGGAAAAAAGGCGCAAGCAGTCGTTTTGTGAGGTCACGCTGGTTTTTGACAACACTAGACGCATCTTTGATGTCGACGCCGACGAAGTGGAGATGACGAGACGCCTTTACCGGGACGGCGACAGCGAATATCTTCTCAACAGACAGCCATCCAGGATGAGGGTGCTCACGAACCTTCTGCACGGCGCGGGGGCCGCGAAGGAGGGCTATTCCATAATCGGGCAGGGCCGGATAGACCAGATAATGAAGTCCAAGCCGGAGGACAGACGCGCGATTTTTGAAGAGGCGACGGGAATAATCGTCTTCAAAGACAGAAAGGCAGAAGCGGAGAGCAAGCTCGCCGCGTCCAAGGACAATCTCCGCATATTCCAGTCGAGGCTGGACGAGGCCGAAAGACGGCTCGTGCCCCTCTCCAGGCAGGCCGAGAACGCCAGAAAATACACGGAGATACATAATGAACTGAGGTTTCACGAGATTAACTCGTTCATTTACAGAACGGAAAGCTCGGAGGCGGTCCGCGCGACGCTTACCGCCGAAGCGAAGGAGCTGCGCGAAAAAAAGGACGCTCTCAAAGCGCACATGGAAGAGACTGCGTCCCTCGAATCGGCGACAAAAGACGAAATAGCCGAGGCTGACAGGACGCTCCACGAACTCAACGACAGAAGACTGGAGTATTCGGTGGGCGCCGAAAAGACCAACACGCAGTCTCAGGTTTTCCTTGAAAAGGCGAGCAGCGTGAAAGATAAGCTCAACGCGGCCAGGGACAGCATCACGGCGTACACGGCGCAGATAACCGCGACGGACGCAAACATAAAACGTGAGGAGCATTACAGGGACAAAAATAGCGAGCTCCTTGAGCGTTCCAGGGAAAAGGCCGGAAATCTTCGCAAAGAAATAGACGCCATCACGGACGAACTTTCCCAGCACCAGTGTGAGACCGGCAAACACAGGGAGATGATGGAGGAGACGTACAAGGAGCTTACGGCGCTCATAGAGAATAGGGGTTCGGTTTCCGCACAGCGCGATTTTCTTGAAGAGCGCGTCAGTGAGATGGAACGCGAAAAAAAGGAGGCTGAGAAAGAGAGGGACGAGGCGAGGAAGACGTACGACGAGCTCATGGAAAAGCAGAAGGAGCTTTCCGCTCTCGTCGACAGGGAAGATGAGCTCATAAATGAGGCGGAGACCGCCCTTAGGTCCGCCGAGGACAAACTTCGCCAGCTCAACGATGCCGTCACGAACGCGAAGGCGAACTTAGGCACTTTAAGAAGCCAAAAAGACCTCATAAGCGCGCTCCGCGACAGGTTTGAAGGGTATAAATACTCCGTGAGAAACCTTCTTTCCGCGGCAAAGGGCGACGCGGTCGTCGCGAAAAAGATAGCCGGACTCATAGCGGACGTCGTCTCCTGCGACGAAAAATACGAGGTGGCGATAGACACTGCGTTCGGCGCGAACATGCAGAACGTTATCACGGAGACGAGGGAGGACGCGAGAGATCTCATAGATTATCTCAAGGCGAAACGTTTGGGACAGGTCACATTCTTCCCCATGGACGCCATGAAACCCCGTTTCGAGGGTGAACAAATTCGTCTCGCCAAAAAAGAGCGCGGAGCCGTGGGATACGCCATAGACCTTGTCAAATACGACAAAAAATATGACGGTGTCATGCGCTATCTTCTCGGAAACACGCTGGTATGCGAGGACATAACCGCGGCCACGGCCATAGCGAAGGCTTTCCCGGGCGCGTTCAGGATAGTCACGCTCGACGGCAACCAGATAGCGGCGTCCGGCGCCATGTCGGGAGGGTCCAGGAACGAAAACGCTTCCAACCTTCTCGCGAACGAGAGACAGCTCAAAGAGCTGGAAAAGCAGATCGCCGATGAGGAGAGTTTCCTCAAAAAGAGCGCCGAGAGAAGGCCCGCCCTTGAGAGTGCGAGGGACGGCGCTGAAAAACACCTTGAAGACCTGAGGCGTAAAATGGGCGACGCGAGAGTGGAACTTTCTTCCGTCACGGAGCGTCAGAACGAGCTCATGAAGCGGATGAACGAGGCCGATGAGAGCGCCAGAGGGTATGAGCTTTCCATATCCGAGCTTAAAGAGAGGCTCGGCAGTCTCGGCACGAAGTACCAGGACATAGAGGAGGGCGCGAACAAGCTCAGCCGCGCCAATGAGACCGCGACGGAGGCCATTTCCGACATTTCCGGGAAGTACGACGAGCTTTCCGCCAGAAGGGACGCGCTGAATGAAGACCTCAATCAGCTGAACATTCAGATAGCCATGCTGGAGTCTTCCGTGACCAATGAGGAAGAGAACATAAAAAGATACGGCAAAGAGAAAGAGGAAGCCATGAGGAAGATGTCCGAGGTGGAGAAGAGCATCCCCGACCTCACGAAATCCTTTGAAGATTTTTCCACGCAGGCGACGAGGGCGACCCTCACCGACGAACAGAAGAAGGAGCTTGACGCCGTCGTCGCGAAAATCAAGGAGACCGAGGACAGGAAGAAAGAACTGTCCGACAAGCAGGAAGAGCTTGACGCCGAAAGAAGGAAGGGCTATGACGAGCTCGACGCCATTAGCGACAGTCAGTCCGCGAAGGAAAGGTCGCTCCAAAGGCTTGATGATGAGCTCGAAAGTCTGAGGAGCCGGATAGAGGAGGAGTACGGCGAAACATATGAAAGCTGCAAAGGCGAGCGGGTCGATGGCTACGACATAGAAGGTTCCGCCGCGATGATAACCAACCTCCGTCGGCAACAGAACGCGTTAGGCCCCGTGAACGTTGAGGCAATAAAGGAGTATGAAGAAGAAAATGAACGCCACGAAAAGATGCTCGCGGAAAAGGAAGACCTCACGAAGGCGATAGACGACCTCACGAAGGCACTCGACGAGATATGCACGGAGATGCTCAGAATCTTCAACGAAGGGTTCAAGGTCATAAACGACAATTTCGGCAGGACGTTCAAGGAACTCTTCGGGGGCGGCTCCGCGTCGCTCCAGCTCGTCTATGAGGACGGTCAGGACCCTCTGGACGCCGGCGTCGAGATAAACGCCTGTCCTCCAGGAAAGAAACTTTCCAAAATCACCCTGCTTTCGGGCGGCGAACAGGCCCTCACGGCGATAGCCATTCTCTTTGCCATCATACAGATGCGTCCCATGCCTTTCTGTTTCCTCGACGAGATAGAGGCGGCTCTCGACGACGCCAACGTTGGAAGGTACGCGAACTATCTCAAAAAGTTTTCCGAGGAGACGCAGTTCATAGTCATAACGCACAGAAAGCCGACGATGGAGGTCGCGGACACTCTCTTCGGCGTGACCATGGAGGAAAAAGGCGTCAGCAAAATAGTCTCCGTAAAACTTTCCGAAGTTGAGACGAGGCTCGGTGGCGACACCGTTCAATGAGGAGGCGTACATGGGCATTTTTTCAAGGATAGGCGCGGCGCTCAAGAAAACGCGGGATTCCATAGGCGGGGCCCTTTCGGCGCTTTTTTCCAAAAACAAATTAGGTGATGAGTTTTACGAAGACTTGGAGGAGATACTCATCTCCTCCGACATTTCCGTGAAGACCTCGGAAGAGATAGTGGCGGACGTCAGGGCCAAAGCGAAGCAGGACAAACTTAAAGACAGGGAATTCGTTTTGAAGGTTTTAAGGGATTCTCTGGAGGAAAAACTCGACAGGGCTGAAATTCCCGAAATGACCTATCCCGCTGTCATAATGCTCGTCGGTGTGAACGGCGTCGGCAAGACCACGACCGTGGGGAAGCTCGCAAACTATTTCTTGAAGCGCGGCAAGAGCGTGACGCTCGCCGCCGCCGATACGTTCAGAGCCGCCGCGAGTGACCAGCTCGCCGTGTGGGCGGAGAGGGCGAAGGTTCGGATAGTCAAGCATGAGGAGGGGAGCGATCCGTCCGCGGTGGTGTTTGACGCGGTGAGCTCTGCGAAGGCGAGGGGGACGGACGTCCTCATAATAGACACCGCGGGAAGGCTGCACGTCAAATCAAACCTCATGGAAGAGCTCAAAAAGATGTCGAGGGTGGTCGAAAGGGAATACCCCGGCGCCGACTTTTTTAAACTTTTGGTTCTGGACGCCACGACGGGCAACAACGCCGTCAACCAGGCCCGGGTTTTCGATGAGGCGGTGGAGCTTGACGGCATAGTTCTCACTAAGCTTGACGGCACCGCGAAAGGCGGGTTTGTCATATCACTTTGCGGGGAGCTGGAAATTCCCGTGATGTTCGCGGGTGTCGGCGAAAAGATTGACGACCTCGCCGAATTTGACGTTAAGGACTTTGTGAGCGGGATAATCTGAAACCACGTTTCAACTCTGAACTTTACCGTGCCCGGATTTCTGGTCTTACGGCCGTCTGAATCGCCGGGCTTTTTTTGTGCCGAAATATTGTCAGACTCTTTAAATTATCGCCATAAATCGCTAAAAATTGCCGTGAAAGGAGGGTCTGACATCTGTAATTCATGAGCGCGGCGATGGAAGGCGGCATGGCCGATGGGGAAGAAGATTTTTCTGGCGTCTTTGCCGGGAATTAAGAACATATGGAGGAGATTACATGCGAATTGTGTCATGGAATGTAAACGGCCTTAGGGCTGCATGGTCTCACGGGGTGAGCTCGGTCATATCAAAGCTCGACGCCGACATCTATCTTTTTCAGGAAACGAAGGTTTCGGAACCGTTCGGAGAGATAAGAAGCGACAGGTATCATGATTTCTGGTCTTTCGGCAACAAAAAAGGCTATTCCGGCACGCTTGTTTTGTCTAAGGATAAACCGTTGGACGTGACATACGATCTCGGCGACAACGGGTTCCACGACACAGAGGGTCGAATAATAACGCTGGAGTACGGAGGGTTCTACGTCGTCGACTGTTATATGCCCAACACCACGGGTTCCGACAAAAGAAAGGATTTCAGGGAACTTTGGGACGAAAAGTTCTACGGACACCTTCACAATCTGGAAAGGATAAAGCCGGTCATCGTGTGCGGCGACTTCAACACGACGGTGTCCGACGACGAAATATATGAGG
>JAJQAJ010000011.1 GCA_021203865.1 Clostridia bacterium | reverse complement strand
ACTCGTCGTCGGGTTCAAGGAACTTTGTGAGAAGCGACATCCCCACCTTCTTCACACCCCTCGCGAGAGCGCCCTTACCGGCGCCGCTTATCCTTTTTGCGAGCGACTTTTTCTCCTCTTCGTTTATGTTCCCGAGAAGATCTATGTCCCGGCAGGGGTTTTCGGCTATGTAACCGCGCTCAACGGCGTATTTGAAGACGTTTTTGAATATCCCGCCGCACAGGAGCCTGTCCTCCTTTGGCACCGTGTCCATGATGTTTAAAACGTCCACCGAAGTGAAGGAGCCTATATTCCTCTTTCCGAGCGCGGGAATTATCTCCGTGTCAATGGCCTTACCTATGTCGTCGACGTAATTTTTGTCCACTTTCTTCGTGCTCTTGTAATCGGCGTTCCCGCTCATGACATTGTCATACCATTCGAGTGTCACGACGGAAGCCTTGGCCTTTCTCTTAGGAGGTGACAAAAGCCAGCGGCAAAGTCCGGCTATGCCGCCGAACACGAGAATTATCACCTGAACCACTAAAATTATTATTGAAAATACGAGAAGAAGAGTGGATATGGCCATCGAATATGAATCCGACGTCTTCATCACGGCGTTCATGACGAGAGCGAGGATGGCTATGACGATGGACACACATTTCGCCGTGAACCGGAAAACCTTGAGCGCCCTGCAATATCTTTTCGTGTTGTTCGTGTTTTTGTCGGGTTTTTTGAGGCCCAAAATGATGAGGACCACGGCGACTATGATGTAGACACCTATGAGAACGTATCCCACTATCGTGTAACCCATGGAAAGTTTGTTCCCCACGGTCGAATACACGACATACGCTATGTAGAGCGCGGTGTACACAAGCCCGAATATGAGCGACAGAAGGTTCAACCTTTCCGAGATAACCGCCCTGTTGTCGTACACCTTCTTTCCGGCGCTTATGATGTCGGATACATTTTTGGCAAGAGAATAAACCTCCGCCCGCGATATGCCGTGGACAACCTCCTGCCTTTCCTCGCCCGCATCATCCCCGGTTATGTTTTCCGTTTCCTCCGCCACGGGAGGAGTTTCCTTTTTTTCCTTCATGGGTGTCTTCCGTTTTCACTTTGTGAGATACTTTCTGAGATCCTCCGTCCTGTCGGTCAACTCCCAGGGAAGAGAGCTCTTTCCGAAATGGCCGTAGACCGCAGTTGGTGCGTATTTCGTCGTTCTGAGGTTCAAAGTCTTTATTATGGCCGCGGGACGAAGATCGAACTCTTTGACTATTATATCCGAAAGAACACTGTCGTCAAGTTTTCCCGTGCCGTAAGAGTTGACGTACACCGAGACAGGCTTGCAGACTCCTATGGCGTACGCGACCTGCAGCTCCACCTCTTCGCAGAGCCCCGCCGCAACCAAATTTTTGCATATGTATCTCGCCATGTACGCCGCGGACCTGTCGACCTTCGTGGGGTCCTTGCCGGAAAAACATCCGCCGCCGTGCGGACATCTTCCGCCGTAGGTGTCGACTATAATCTTTCTGCCGGTGAGCCCGCTGTCTCCCTCCGGACCGCCAATGACGAACTTGCCCGTGGGATTTATGAAGTATTTCGTTTCCGAATCGAGAAGGTTTCCGGGAATGACGGCCTTTATGACCTTTTCCATGATGTCACCCTTTATGAGATTTTCCGCACCCTCCTCATGCTGGGCGGACACAACCACGCAGTCGACCCTCTTTGGCGTTTTGCCGTCGTATTCGACCGTCACCTGTGTCTTGCCGTCCGGACGAAGATACGGAATCGTGCCGTCTTTTCTCACTTCCGAAAGGCGTCTCGCGAGCTGGTGCGCGAGAGAGAGCGTGAGCGGCATGTATCCCTTCGTCTCCGAGCACGCGTAGCCGAACATCATGCCCTGGTCCCCGGCGCCCAGCATGTCGTCATCGCCAACGTCGCCGCCTTCCCTGTATTCCGCGGACTCGTCGACCCCCATCGCTATGTCAGGGCTCTGGCTGTGTACGGAAAGTATCACCTGGCACGTGTCCGCACTGAACTCGCCGAACGTGTAGCCTATCTCTCTTATTTTGTCTCTCGCTATCCTTTCATAATCGACCTTCGCGCTCGTCGATATCTCACCCATTATGAGGACTCTGTCATGCGCAGCGCAGCACTCCACCGCACAGCGGGCGTCGCCGTCCTCGGAAAGAACGGCGTCGACTATGGCATCAGAAATGGCGTCACACACCTTGTCGGGGTGTCCTTCGGTCACACTCTCGCTCGTGAAAAATTTCTTCATATACCAAACTCCGTAATTGAAATCACCGTGAGGGAAACCCACGGTGAGAACGTTTCATATTCTACCCATCGTTACGGCTTTAGCACCTTGCCATCGCAGGTTGCTGTGTGGTCACAGAGCCGATCTCTCGCACACTCTCCATAGGTTTCGTGATTATTTTAGCATCCCGGGACCCCGGGGGTCAAGTCATTTCCGCACCCCTATTTCGCCCTGGTCCTCGTCCGGAAGGAGCTCTTTTAGCTTCGCGGCGGCTTCCTCGTCTCCCCTGTCCGCGGCTTCGCGATACCAGCGCACGGCGGCGTCAACGTCTTTTTTCACGCCTCTTCCCCGTCCTTCCTCATACATCGCGGCGAGACGGCGCATTGCGTCCGTGTTTTCTCCTTCCAGCGCCGCTTTTTCGTACCACTTCGCGGCCTCACCCGCGTCCTTTTGTGTGCCCCTGCCTTCTTCCAGCATCAGGGCGACCTCATATTCCGCGTCGGTGAAACCTTCATTCGCGACGTTTTTTAGCCACAAAAAGGCTTCCGCCTCGTCTTTCGGAACGCCAATGCCGTCCCTCAGACATTCGGCGTATCTGAACATCCCCGTAAAATCGCCCCCTTTCGCCGATTTTTCCAGCCACTTCGCGCTTTCCGCGGGGTCGGCGTCGCACGACACACCGTCCATAAGAAAGCGCGCGAAATTTCGCTGTCCCACCGTGTCACCGTCTTCGGCCGATTTTTTGTACCACTCATACGCCTTGGAAAGATTTTTGACGACTCCCAGTCCGTATTCATAGCACAAGGCCAGATTGTTCTCCGCTGCGGGATTGCCCGCGGCCGCAGCCCTTTTGTACCAGTCGGCCGCCGTCTCTTCGTCTTTTTCAACGCCGTCTCCGTTAGCGTAGCAAAGCCCTAAGGAAAACTGGGCGTCGGGGTCACCCTGCTCCGCGGCCTCAACGTAAAGGTTCACCGCCTTTTCAAGGTTTTGCTTGACTCCCACGCCGTCACGGTAGCAGTTCCCGAGCCATAACTGCCCGAGAGCGGAGCCCTTGTTCGCGGCGCTCCTCAGCATTTCCACGCCGAACGCGTAATCGACCGTGACAAGTTCACCTTCCACATAAAGCTCACCCAAATTCGCCGCGGCGTCGGCGTGTCCGTTCTTTATGGCCTTCTGAAACATCTTCTGCGCCTTGGATATGTTCCTTTCCGTGCCCGTGCCGTAAAGATAGCAAAGTCCCAGCCGGTAGAGCGCCTCAACGTCTCCGCCGTTCGCGGCGTTTTTAAATCTCTTGAACCCCGCCTCCTCGTCCATATCCACGCCGAAGCCGTTCATATAACACACGGCCATCATGAAGTTGCCGCCGCTGCTGCCGTTGAACGCCGCCGTTTTGAAACATTTAAAGGCCGCCGCTAAATCTTTTTCGACGCCGTCGCCGTTGAAATAGGCCATGCCTTTTTTGAGCTGTTTGTCCGCGCGCGCCTCCGCGATGAGCGCGGCGGCAAGTCCTATTCCGGAAAAATAAGTATTCGCCATGTGAAGTCCCCTTGAAACTAGATGCGAAAAGTATATCACACATCCGGACATCGCGCAACCGCCTCGCCGAAAGCCGCGCACTGAAATTTTTCGCGCCGGCAATTTATATATACGCGTTTAAGAATATTTGGCTGTGTTTATATGCGCGCATTTAAGATGATTTGAAGTGTCTTACCTGCGCATTTAAGAAGAATTCTCTATTTTTATACGTGCGCGTTTAAGAAAATCATCGCGTTTCAGCTTGCGTTTCGCGGTAAAAATGGTATAATGACCTTGAGGTGAAACAATGTACAAAAGAAAGGTGTACGACAAGCTTCTTCACTGGAAAAACACCGAAAACGGTAAAAGCGCGCTGCTTATCGAAGGCGCGCGCCGCGTGGGGAAATCGACGATCGTGGAGGAATTTGCCAAAAGGGAATACAGATCATACATCCTCATTGATTTTTCAAAGCCGAACGAAAACGTAAGGCTCCTTTTTGAGCATGAATTTGACGACCTCGACACGTTTTTCATGCGTCTTTCGACGAATCAGAAAACGCGACTGTACGAGCGTCAGTCGCTCGTCATATTTGACGAGGTCCAGGAGTACCCTCTCGCCCGCGCCCGCATAAAGCATCTCGTGAAGGACGGACGTTACGATTACATTGAAACGGGGTCACTCATCTCAATCAGAAAGAACGTTGAAAACATCCTCATCCCCTCCGAAGAGGATTCCGTGAAAATGTATCCCATGGATTTTGAAGAATTCTTGTGGGCGCTCGGAGAGGACCTCATGACGGACTACATTCGAGACTGCTATCTTAAACGCGTTCCTCTGGATGACGTACTTCACAGAAAGGCCATGCGGCTTTTCAAAGAGTACATGATTGTGGGCGGCATGCCTCAGGCCGTCAGCGCCTTCATTGAAAACAAAAAAGATCTCATGAACACTGACGCGGCGAAGCGCAGAATCATGAAGCTTTACAGAAACGACATAATGAAAATATCCTCCCCATACAAGTCAAAAGTCAGTTCCATTTTCGACAATCTTTCCGGGATTCTCTCATCGCATGAAAAAAGGATTATATACAGCGAAATAGGAAAGGGGACAAGAGCCGAACACTATGAAGAGACTTTTTTCTGGCTGTCGGACTCCATGATCTGCAACATGTGCTACAACTGCACGGATCCGGAAATCGGGTTCGCGAAAAGCGAAAACCGGACATACGTCAAATGTTACATGGGTGACACGGGGCTTTTACTCAGTCAGTCATTCACGGAAAGCGAGCTTTTTCAAGGCGAAATATACGATGAATTACTCGGTGACAAGCTCTCAATAAACAATGGAATGCTCTATGAAAACGTCATATCCCAGATGCTCGTCGCGTGCGGCTACCCTCTTTATTTTTACACAAGATACAACTCGGAAAAACACAGAAACGACATCGAGATAGACTTTCTCATTCCGGAAAGCGGAAGCCTCAACCGAAAAATCTCGCCGATAGAGGTAAAATCGACCGCGAGATATAAAACCACATCGCTGGACAAATTCGGGGAGATTTACGCCAAAAGAATAGTCCGCAAAATCGTCATACATCCCAAAAACCTGCGAGAGGACAAAAACACAATTTTCATCCCGCCGTACATGACGTTTTGCCTATAAAGGGAGGAAACAACATGAAATGCGCTCAGTGTCCCGTCGAATGCGGGGCGGACAGACAAAAAAATATCGGAGCCTGCGGGGTGGGCGGCGTCAAAATCGCCAAATACTACCTTCACCCGTTTGAGGAACCGCCAATATCCTTTGAAAAAGGAAGCGGGTGTGTCTTCTTTTGCGGATGCTCGCTGAAATGTGTCTTTTGTCAGAACTTCGAGGTGTCTCGCGCGAGGACGGGGAAAGAATTTTCCGTGGAGGAGCTTTCGGGGATGTTTCGCGAACTTGAAGCGATGGGCGCGGAGAACATAAACCTCGTCAACCCCACGCACTACGTCAACCACATAGCGGAGGCGCTCAAAATATACCGGCCCCGGATTCCCATTGTCTACAACACCCACTCCTACGAAAAGATTGAAACTCTTGAAAAAGCATCGGAGTTTGTCGACATCTGGCTACCGGATCTTAAATTTCTTGACCCAAAGCTCGCAAAAAGATACACGGCCCGGGAGGACTACGCGAAATACGCTTTACCCGCGGTAAGGTTCATGGCAGAAAAACCCTTAAACATGAGAGATGACGGTAAAATGCTGACGGGATGCGTGGTGAGGCATCTTATCCTTCCGCTTGCGGTCTACGATTCCATAAACGTCGTCAAAGAAGTCGCCGCACTCCCTTCCGGCACCTATTTTTCACTGATGAGCCAATACACGCCCTTCGGGGAGATAGGAAGCTTCAAAGAGCTCCAGAGGAAAATAACCAGACGTGAATACGAAAGGGTGCTTTCCGCGGTCCGGGACGCCGGCCTTGAAAACGTTTTTTTGCAGGATGAGCTTTCCGCTTCGGAAAAGTTCATTCCCAAATGGGATTTCTGATTATGCTCATTTCACTTGAAGGTGTAAACTTCGGCCACACGGACACGCATCTTTTTGAAAACGTCACGTTTTCCGTGAGCGAGGGCGAGCGCGTGGGGCTCATAGGTCCGAACGGCGAGGGGAAGACCACGCTCATCAACATAATGCTCGGAAATCTTTCGCCAGACAAGGGCGCCGTTACGAAAAAGAACGGCGTCCGCGTGGGGTACCTCGAACAGAACGGCGGCTATGAAAGCGAAAGAACGGTGTACGAAGAAATGCTCCACACCCTCCGGGAAGAAACTGACGCCGTGAAAAAACTCTCTGAGCTTTCCGAAAAACTCGCGAAGGAAAAAGAGGGTACGGAAGAATACGCCCGCCTCACTTCAAAAATAGAATCCCTGCACCGCTTCATAGCCGCGAGGGACGCATACAACGCCGAAATCAGAATAAAGACCGTTCTCAACGGCATGGGCTTCGAGGAAAAATACGACCAAAAAATAGGCACCATGTCTGGCGGCGAGAAGACAAGGCTCAAACTTTGCCGTCTCCTTTTGGAAAACCCCGACCTTCTCATTTTGGACGAGCCCACAAACCACCTCGACGTCAAGACGATGTTCTGGCTGGAAGACTACCTTTCAACCTTCAAAGGCGCCATTTTCACGGTCTCGCATGACAGATTTTTCCTCGACAGGGTGGTGACGAGGGTTCTCGACCTCCAGGGCGGAGAGCTCATGTCGTTCAAGGGAAACTACACAAAATACAAGGAGCTGAAAGATGAATACGTCCGAGCTCGCGAGAAGGAATATTCGAGGCAGCAGGCCGAGATGGAAAAGCTTTCGGACTACATAGACAGGAACAGGGTAAGGGCCTCCACCGCCAAATCCGCGCAGAGCAGGATAAAAAAACTCGACGCGATGGAAATTGTCAAAAAGCCCCCAAAGAGCGCCCCTCCTCCCGTCTTCAAATTCTCATACGCGGAAGAGCCGTATGAAGAGGTACTCAGCATAAAGAATCTCACCCTCCGGGCCGGGGAAAAAGTACTTGTCCCGGACGTGAACCTTTCCGTGCGCAGGGGACAGAAGGTCGCGCTCATAGGCGAAAACGGAACGGGGAAAAGCACGCTATTAAAGCGCATTGTCGGGGACACCAACGAAGCCGTGACAATAGGGAAAAACGTTCACATCGCGATGTACGACCAGGAAAACGCCAACCTCAATCCGGACAGCACCGTGATGAGTGAGATGTGGGAGCGGCATGTGGCGTATTCACAGACCGAAATAAGGAGCGCACTCGCCCGCTCAGGACTCTTCGCGGAGGACATGGACAAAAAGGTATCTGCGCTATCCGGCGGGGAGAGGGCCAAGCTCGCGCTCTGCGTCTTTGAAAGCGAACACGCGAATTTCCTTATATTAGACGAACCGACAAACCACCTCGACCTTCCCGCGAGAGAGAGCCTCGAAGACGCGCTCAAAAAATATCCGGGGACGGTTCTTTTCGTGTCACACGACAGGTACTTCACCTCCGCCCTCGCAGAGAGAGTCGCCGAAATAGACTCGGGTAGGTTCAGCGTGTACGAAGGCACGTATGACGAATACCGCGAGGCAAAAACGCGGGAAAACACGCCATCCGACGATAAGACAGCAGCTCCCGACAAACCGGCCGCGAAAGACACCGGCACACATCGCACCGCGAGGCAGCGAGCCGAAGACGCGAAAAAGCTGGATCGCATGAAGGCGGTCGAACGAAAGATAGCAGAGCTCGAAAAGGAGGACGCCGAGATAAACCAAAAGTTTGTAAATCCCCAAAATGCCGCTGACTATGCCCTCATGAACTCTCTCACGGCGAGGCTTGACACCATACGGCGCGAGCTTGACGCGCTGTACGAAGAATACGAAACCTACCTTTGATCTCCGTTTTTTACGAATTGAATGCTCTTTCGCACGGTTAATTTTAACCGTGCGAATATTTTTAAGACTTGACCGCACAGCAAGGTTGGCCAGTATGTTTGTCAATAATTATTTGATCCGGTCGACAGAAATTATTTTGTCCACCTTGTCAGAAATTATCTAAACCAGTAGAGTCTTTTAATGCGTTAAAGTGTCAATCCGTTTCCTATTCCCCCGTTAAGTGGGAGTGCGTAGCGAGGTCTGATTTATCACAAGGATGCAGGGTCTTTCAGGATGCTCCACGAGATAATTCTCGCGCATTTTGTTGTATTCGGCGATATACC
>JAJQAJ010000034.1 GCA_021203865.1 Clostridia bacterium | reverse complement strand
CATTAAGATTGTTTATCGTCACGAGGTCGTTCATGTAGCCGGAAAAATTGACTGTCCGTTTTATGTCGCTTAAAAGATCAAGTATGACCCTGTGTATCCCGAATCTGTCCTCTTTGATATATCCCAGAAGGTCCTCGAAACTTTCCGTCTTCTCCCAGTATCCGTGGACATCTTTATTTGCGAGTGCTTTATAAACCGAGTTGGAGTTGTATATTTCGACCCCTCCGAGGTTGTATCCGTCATACCAGTATTTTAAATCGTCGAAGGGGATTTCTGTGCCTTCGGCGAGATTTTTAACTTCCTCCGCGGTAAAACCGATGTATTCCTTGACTGGCCCGGGATCCAGCATCGTATATTCAAAAAACATGTTGAGAGCGGAGCCCGTAAGATATTTCTTTATGGGAAGAATACCGGTCATGTAGACAAGAGAAATATATTCATGGTTCTTGAACATGTCCTTAAGAAACTGAATGTACAGTTCCTGGCTGTCCTTGTCGTTCTTCCTTTCACGGAATGGACTGTCCCACTCGTCGATTATGAAGATAAAACCAATATCGGTTTCCTCATAGATTTCGGAAAAAACATAAATAAGGTCATCTTGGTCTCCGAAGTCTATATCGGGGTATTCTTTTCTCAATTCTTTAAAAAGATTTTTTCTAAGTTTTTCAATTCCGCATTTCGCGTTGACGTCGGTTTTGATAAACTGCGCGACGTCGAAATACACAACATTATACTTATTGAGATGCTCCTCAAACGAAGGACCTTTCGCGATGTAAAGACCTTCGAAAAGCGTACGCGAATCGCACCCACGGCTGTAATACGCCGTGAGCATGTCTGCGGTGACCGATTTGCCGAACCTTCTCGGCCGGGAAACGCATACATACTTGTCAACTTCCGTCATGAACTGATTAAGATATCCGATAATCCCCGTTTTGTCGACAAATATTTTCCGTTTAGTATATGTCTCGAATTTTTTGTTCCCGGGATTGAAATACGTACCCATACCCTTTCCTATCCGCTTTTTTAAAAATATACTTTACCTGCGGAAAGTATAGCACACTTTAAAAGGCAAAATCAAGCTCCGGAGCTAATTTTGCTCCTGACGTAGTTTTTGGCACCTTCGCGGACACCGAAATTTAGAAACGTGCGCAAATCATTGCTTTCTCATGCGGCATTGCATTTTCCCGCAAAATCCGTTATGTAGTATCCCAAATTCACAAAGCTGTATTTCGGTATCACTCAGTATGGAACGCAAAACCATGCGACAAATGAAGCAAGTCTTATAACAATTTCAATGACTTGTAAGACGATACGTTTTCATAGAAACCGGTAGACTTCCATATCTGTAACTCAGATTCAGCAATTTGCGCAATTAAAAAGAACACTTTGGAAAGTCAAATAATGATCATGCGATATTTGGCTTCCCCAAAACAAGTGAACACCTCATCGTACCGCACGTCAGCATATGGCTACTAAATGGAATATTCGACCTGTTTTCTCGCTTCAAAATAACGCATCTTTTCAATTCCGCGTGAAGTAAGATACGTCTTCACAGCGTCCGCCTTATCCATAAATCTTTGCGCGCTGTGCGCGTCACTTCCGAAAGAAAACTTTTTCCCTCCCAACTCAATGTATCTATCCAAAACGGACGTGTCGGGAAAGAAATCTTTTTCAAGGCCCGCAGTCGATGTGTTTATCTCAAGGCATTTGCCCGTTTCAATGATTGCCGTCAAAATGCTGTCAAAAATTTCCGCGTGTTCAGAATAAACCAAAGAGGAGTTTTCCTTTTCGCAGTATCTTTCCGGGTAACCTATGTGGGCTATGATGTCGCTCCCCGCGGGCGAAAGAACAGATTTTAAGACGGCCGAAAGGTAGTCGTCGTAGGCACCATTCAAAGTCCTGTCCTCAAAAACCTTGCCGTTAAAAAAGTCGCCGTATTTCGGAAGAGTGTGGACGCTCATGACGACATAGTCGAAGGGGTATTTTCTTTCAAGGTCAATGTATTTGTCCTCGGCCTTTTCGCTGTAGCCGAACTCAACCCCCGCCAGAATCTTTATGTCCGGATGTCTGACGCGAAGCGAGTCTATGGTTTCAAAATAGGTGTCGAGATCGCAAAGTCCTATGTCGTCCCCGTATAGATAAGCGTCATAATCGAAATGCTCGCAAAAACCGAGAACGCCCGCACCCATTTTTTTCGCCTTTTTTATGTAGTTTGACTGCGTCTCATCGCTGTCAAAAGAAAATCTCGAATGGAGATGGACATCTACAAGTGTCACTTGAACTCCTCATCCTCTATTTTTGATATCTTGCCCACGCGTCTCTCGTGCCTGCCGCCCTCAAACTCCGTCTCCAAAAAGACCTTGACAATTTCAAGGGCATAGCCTTCCCCAACTACCTTTTCACCAATCGCGAGTGCGTTGGCGTCATTGTGGCGGCGGGTAAATTCGGCGCAGTACACGTCATGGCAGTGCGCGCATCTCACGCCCTTCACCTTGTTCGCGACGATGGACATCCCTATCCCCGTGGAACAGATGAAAATGCCCCTGTCGTATTCTCCCTTCGCGAGGGCTTTCGCCGCGGGATAGGCGAAATCGGGATAGTCGCAGCTGTCCTGGCTAAAACAGCCGAAGTCTTTGTATTCATAGCCCGAATCATCGAGATATTTCATGACAGCCTTTTTGAGGCCCAGCCCGCCGTGGTCCGAGCAGAGACAAATTTTCATGGGTCCAAATTCTCCTCATCGTGTTTTTTTATTATGTCAACTAGTTTTTCGCAGGCGTCATATATGGCGTCGCGGGTTTTTCTGTACGCGTCAAGTCCGAGTCCGTATGGGTCGGGTACGTCACAGCCGCTTATATCCGACATCGCGCATGTGTTTGTGCGTCCCGGGAACATCGCCTGCTGGCGCGCCGTCATGAAGACAACGAGAAAACTCGAATCGAGATCTTTTTCCGTGAGCTGTTTAGGTTTAAATTTTCCGGGGTCCACACCTATCTCTTTAAGGGCGTCGAAGCTGTTTTTGCTTATCGTACCGCCAACTTCCGCCTGAACGCCCCTCGATTTCGCTTTCCACCATGTTATCTTGTTCTTTTTAATGAGACTATTCAAAATAGCCTCGGCCATAGGGCTCCGGCAGGTGTTGCCCGTGCAGACGAAAAGGACATACTTTCTCTTTCTTTTGGGTTTATTGTCCGACATATTTACCTCCGCACGCCTTTTTGAGCCTATTGAGAACGCCGTCCATCACGCCGCCTATGAGGGATGGTTCAACGGCTATAATCGCACCTGACGATTTTTCCGCTTCGCGGAGCGCACCGTAGAGACTGCTCGCGGCCTCTTTGTCCGTCGAACCCAATGAGACGCACATTCTCTCACCGGTCAGCATCGAAGCCTTTTCATCCGTTAAGAGAACGGGGTTCTTGCCTTTTTTCGCGAGTTCGTCGTAAAGTTTCAGCGCGCCGCTTAAATTTTCCGCGTGAAAAAGATACGCCGGGCAGTTCGGAGAGTAATGACGGTATTTCATGCCGGGAGAACGAACCTTCTCTCCTTCTTTTGGGGTGTGAACGTCGCACCTTCCGGTCACCTTCTCTATGTCACGCCTCGTCACAAGGCCCTCCCGCAATATTATTGGAAATTCGCCCGTACAGTCGATGACCGTGCTTTCTATGCCGCCCGCGCATTTTCCGCCGTCGAGAACGCATTCTATTTTACCGTCCAAATCGTCAACGACATGCTGTGCCGTAACGGGGCTGACGTGTTTTGAAACGTTCGCGGAAGGCGCGGCGACGGGAAGATCGCAAAGTTCTAGAAATTTTTGCGCCAAAGGATGAGAAGGCACTCTCACGGCGAGCGTGTCAAGGCCTGCGGACACAAGGGAAGAAACCGCGCCGCACGATTTGTAAACCATGGTAAGAGGTCCGGGAACGAATGCTGCTTTGAGCTTTTCAGCGTACGGAGGCACGAATGACACTATCCTTCCTATGTCGTATCCCGGATGCACATGGCATATGAGAGGGTTGTCGCCAGGCCTGCCTTTGACCTCAAAAATTTTTTTAACGGCTAAGTCATCAAGCGCGTTCGCGCCGAGGCCGTAGACGGTTTCCGTTGGAAACGCGACAAGCCCACCGCGTTTTATGATTTGAGCGGCGTGTGACAATGAATTTTCGCAAGGCGGGTAAATTGTCGTCGTCATGTCTCAAAACGGCGTGTTGTCGTCGTCGAAATTTTTTGGCGCCGCATCGGACTTTGACTTGGCACTACTGAATTTGGAGGACGCGTAATCTTCCTCCGTTGAGGTCGCCGCGGAGACGAACTGCGTGAATTCGCCGTTGAAGTGAAGCTTGACCGTCCCGGTTTCGCCGTTCCTGTGCTTGGCTATTTTAAGCTGCGCCTCGTCTTTCACCACTGCCCCGCTTGCCACACTGTCCGCGAGTTCTTTCGCCGAGAGATTGACGTCGGGCCGGTTTATGAACATGACAATGTCGGCGTCCTGCTCAATAGCGCCCGATTCGCGAAGGTCAGAGAGCTGCGGCTCCTTGTTGCCTTCTATTCTGCGAAGCTGAGACAGGGCCAGAATGGGCACGTCCAGCTCCTTCGCTATAATTTTGAGCTCTCTCGTAATTCTTCCGACTTCCTCGGACCTATTTTCGGTCAGGCGGTAATTCGCGCCCGGGGTCATGAGCTGGATGTAGTCAACCATGACAAGGTCAAGTCTTTTTTCGCTCGCCTTTATCCTCCGGCATTTGGAAAGCACCTCGGCCGGGGTCATCCTCGACGAATCGTCAATGAAAAGCGAACACTCCTCAAGTCTCGCCTGGGCTTTCGCGAGATTTTTCCAGTCCTCGGGCAGAAGCTCTCCCGCGAGCGCCTTTTTCATGGAGACGTGAGCGTTGGAACACACGAGACGCTGCAGAATCTGAATCTGCGGCATTTCAAGTGAAAAGACCACGCATACCGCTTTCTGAGAACCTGTTATCGCATTCTCGACTATGTTCATGGAAAGCGAGGTCTTGCCCATTCCTGGGCGCGCCGCGATGACGATGAGGTCTCCTTTCTGAAATCCGTTCGTCAGTCTGTCAAGACCGGAAAATCCCGACATGACGCCTTTCAGCGCGTTTTTGTCGTTGTGAATGAGCTGAAACTTGTCCATGACCTCAGCGACACCTCCGCTCGTCCTGATGTCCTTCATCGTGGAGGTGTCTCTGGTTTCTGAGATGTCGTAGACGAGTTTTTCCGCGGCGGCGATGTTGCTTTCGGCGTCGTCAACAGTCATGGCGTTTTTCTGTATCTCACCGGCCGCGCGTATGAGCGCCCTGTTGGTGCTGTCGCGCCTCACGATGTCGAAATAGTGCCGAAAGTTCGCCGCCGTGGGAATTGACGAGGCTATCTCTGTGAGATACTCCATCCCGCCGCACTTGTCGAGATACTGCTTGGTCTCCATTTTGTCGGAGAGCGTGACAAGGTCGACGGGTTTTCTCTCGGCGTAAATCTCCTTCATGCACTCCAAAATGTATTTATGGGACTGCTGGTAGAAATCTATCTCATCGAGAGACTCCAAAACGTCGACGCAGATGTCGTTATCTATTATCATGCAGCCTAAAAGCGACTGTTCCGCTTCAAGGCTCGCGGGCATTGTCAGACCGTCTGCCATATTTATCCTTACCCTATGCCACTTAGCCGTTCAAACTCGGATAGCGTGTCTTCAAACTCCTTCATCGCATACTCGAAGGGCGCTTCCGTTTCAAGGTCAACACCCGCGAGTCTTAAAAGAGACACGGGGTCCGCGGAATCTCCGGAAGAGAGAAAAGCGAAGTAGTCTTTTATAGCTTTGTCGCCTTCCGTCAAAATCCTTCCCACTATGTTCATGGCGGCGGTTATCCCGGTCGCGTATTTGTACACATAGAACGAGCGATAGAAATGAGGGATCCTCGCCCACTCTATGGATATGTTGTGGTCGTGTTCGACGGCGTCGCCGTAGTATTTTTTCCCGAGAGTTGCGTACATGTCGCTTAAATTGTCCTTCGTGAGCGGTGTCCCCGACTCGACGGCGCTGTGCGCTTCATACTCGAATTCCGCGAACATGGTCTGACGGAAAAGCGTGGTCCTTATCATTTCCAAATAATAGTTGAGAAGATATTTTTTCAAAGTGACATCGTCCGATTTGCCGTAAAGGTATTTCAGCAAAAGCACCTCGTTGACCGTGCTCGCGACCTCGGCGACGAAAATCTTGTAATCGGACTTGTGATAGGGCTGATTTTCAGATGAAAAATACGTGTGCAGGGAATGCCCCATCTCATGCGCTATCGTGAAGATCTCGTTCGTTGCGGGTTTGTAGTTCAGAAGAACATACGGGTGGTAACCCTTTATTCCTATGCTGTACGCGCCGGAGCGCTTGCCCTCCGTCTCCTCGACGTCTATCCATCTTTCGTCGTGCGCGCGTCTCAAAAGCGTCTGGTAGTCTTTTCCGAGAACGCCAAGTCCTTCTACCACGAGGTCGTACGCCTCGTCATATGAAAGCTTCATCTCCGCGTTTTCGACAAGACTGACATACATGTCATAAAAATAAAGTTTGTCGAGACCTAAAATCTTTTTTCTGTCCGCGACGTACCTATGCAAGGCGGAAAATCCCTTTTCGACAGATTTGAGAAGATTCTCGTACACGCAAGGTTTCACATCCTCACGGAAGAGCGCCGCGGAAAGGCAGCTGTCGAATTTATATACTCTCGCCGAGAAGACATCCTTTCTGACATTGCCGTAATAATTCGCGGCGAGCGTGTTGATGAGAGAATCATACGTGGCGTAATACTTTTCATACGCTTCGCGTCTTAAGTCTCTATTGTCGTCTTTCAGGAGCACTCCGTAAAGCCCGTGCGTAAGTTTAGTTTCCTCGCCGTTTATTGATATCATGGGAAGGGGAAGATCGGCGTTGTCGAGCATGCCGAAAATCTCGTAAAACGAACCCAAAGTTTCAGACGAGAGCGCCACAATCTTTTCTTCGGCGGCGGTAAGGACGTGCGCTTTGCCGGCCTTCAACTTTTTGAGTGAATAATCGTAATCGGAAAAATCTTTGTCAGACAAAAGTTCATCGAAATATTCGTCGGAAAGGGACGTGAGCTCGCTTTCAAAAAAGCTTGTCGCCTGCGAATAATTGGAAATGAGCATTCCCACCCTCGCGTTGCATGAGGTGTATTTGGCGACCGCCGTGTCCTCGTCATGACGCATGTTCGCGTAGACCGCGAGCCTTGAAATCTCCTCATCAAGCTCGTCGGTTGCCTTAAAAAACTTCAAGAGAATTTTCTTGTCGGAAAGCTTTCCCTCATATGAAGAAAAGTCAATCTTAGCCTCGGCTTCACCAAAGAGCCTTTCCCACTCCTCATCGGAAGGACACAGGTCTTCAATCGCCCAAGTGCGGTTTTTTTCAACGTCCTGTCTTTTCATGTTTTCTCCTAAAAAATCAGTTTTTATTCGAGTGTATCGGCGCGGGAATGAGTCCGCCTCTTCGTATGAACGCCGAAGACGATTCAGGATGCACGGGCATGACGGGCGCCTTCCCGAGAAGACCTCCGAAATTCACCTCATCACCGACATTCTTTCCCGGCGCGGGAATTACCCTCACGGCCGTTGTCTTGTTGTTCACCATGCCGATGGCCGCCTCGTCAGCTATTATCGCCGCAATCGTGTCCTCCGGTGTGTCGCCCGGCACGGCCACCATGTCAATCCCCACGGAGCATACAGCCGTCATGGCCTCCAGTTTGTCGAGTGCAAGCGTGCCCTCTTTTACGGAGTCTATCATGCCGGCGTCCTCGGACACGGGAATGAACGCGCCGGAAAGTCCCCCCACTTTGGAGCTTGCCATGACACCACCTTTTTTCACCGCGTCGTTGAGCATGGCGAGACAAGCCGTCGTGCCGTGGGTGCCCACTCTTTCAAGGCCCATCATTTCAAGTATTTCCGCCACGGAATCGCCTCTCGCGGGCGTAGGGGCGAGCGACAGATCGACAATGCCAAACTCCGCGCCCAGACGGCTGGCGGCCTCTTTCGCGACAAGCTGTCCCGCCCTCGTTATTTTGAAGGCTGTTCTCTTTATTGTTTCGGAAAGTTCGGTGAGATTGCTTTCAGGCGCCGCCTCAATGGCGTGCAGCACGACACCGGGACCGGACACGCCGACGTTTATGACCGGGGACGCCTCCCCCACTCCGTGGAAAGCTCCCGCCATGAAAGGATTGTCCTCCACAGCGTTGCAGAAGACGACGAGCTTCGCGCAGCCGAAGCCGCATCTCTCCTTTGTGGCCTCCGCGCATTTCTTTATGATGTTTCCCATGAGCGCCACGGCGTCCATGTTGATGCCGGATTTGGACGAGCCCACGTTGACTGACGAACAAAGTCTCTCCGTGGACGATAGGACCTCCGGAATGGTGTTTATGAAATCTCTCTCATACGAAGTCATGCCCTTGTGGACAAGCGCCGTGTACCCACCCAAAAAGTCAATTCCCAAATCTTTCGCGGCTTTGTCGAGAGCCTTCGCGATAAGGCCCGACGCCTTGGGGAATGCCGCGGTGACAAGGCTCACGGGCGTCACCGAAACCCTCTTGTTGACGATGGGAATGCCGTACTCACGGGACAGAGCCTCCGCGACAGACACGAGGTTCCCGGCTTTTTTCATCACCTCGTCATAGACGGCGTCCGCGGTCTTTTGCGCGCTTTCGCGAACGCACGGAAGAAGCGATATGCCCATGGTCACGGTGCGGATGTCGAGGTGTTCCCTGTCAATCATGTTGACAGTTTCAAGAACGTCTTGCGTACTGAACATCTTTCAAACCTCACACGTCGTGCATGACGTTGAATATCTCTTCATGCTGTATGTGTATTGACATGCCGATTTTCTCGCCAAGCTTTGAGCAGTCCTCCGAAAGCTCCGAGAGGGGCTCTTTCGCCTCCGTGAGGTCGACAAGCATTATCATGGCGAAATACTCCTCCATGATTGTCTGGGATATGTCTAAAATATTTGCTCCTTTTTCCGAAAGGAATTGGGATATCCTCGCGATTATCCCAGTTTTGTCCTTTCCCACAACCGTAACTACCGCGCGCATGATTTTTTTCTCCGCTTAAAAATTTTGTCTTAACTTATGCCAAAAAACTGAGGCAATGATTTATTCCAGAACGAAAACCAGGCCGTGACGCCGCCGACATGTTTCAAAGACCAGTCAGTGACCACTCCGACGACGTTTGACACCGGCACCTCTCCAAATTTGTCTCTGGAGTCCGAACTTAAATCCCTGTTGTCGCCCATGAGAAACATGCAGCCTTCGGAAACCGTGAACCCTTCTTCGTCGACCCGGCCGGAAGACAGCTTGGGGTACGTGTTGGCACTCATGTTTTCACAGTATTCGGGATCTAGATAGTCCTCTTCGACAAATGAAAATTCTTCCTCGCCTTCGTGCTTCATGAAAAGCTTTCCGCGGTCGAGATAAAGGGTGTCCCCGCCTAAGGCTATGACCCTCTTTATGATACTCATCGTTTTCACCGCTCCGTCCGCTTCATATTTGGCGTCAACCACCACAATATCGCCGTACGTCGGGGTCTTGTCCCTGATGATGACATAGTCACCGTCGTATATCGTAGGCTCCATCGAAACACCAGCGACCTCTATACACATAAAAGAGTTGTAGAGTGCGACAACCGCCAGAATTATGACGAGCAAAACTATTATGACGATGTCTAAAATTATGTCACCGCGCCCGTTTTTTTCATATCTATTGGCAAGCGGAAGAGAGCCCATGTCACGTCCCCAAAGCTTAGAGCCACATGAGGTTATTCACCGCAAACGGTGTCCTTGAAAAGACGGAAAGCCTGTCGGCGAGAAGAAACGAAGGTAGCGGCATCCCGGCGTCGCTTTTGAAATCCCGGGTGTCAAGTATTTCATCCTGCCACACCTTCCCCAGCGCCTTTATCTTCGCGCTGTAATACACGCGAAGGTCACTGTCGTAAAGTTCTACCGTCACCTCGCCTTCCTCGTCGGTGTAAAGATCGAGTTTTAATGAGTCGCCCTCGCCGGGCGCGTATCTTTTGGAGGAAATCTTCCATGTGGTGATGCCCCGTGGCGAGGTTATGCCGAAAAGTCCGTCCCTTTCAACTATTTTGGGTCCAGAGGATTTGTCGGTGGCGAAAACGCCGCCGACGGCGCCGCATCTCACGTCAATCATGGAAAACCCGTCGCAGGACGCGTCTTTTCCGTCCGCGAAAAAGAGAACTTTTTGCCTGGACGCTGAATTTTTAAAAACACCCGATGTTTTTTTTGTGTAAATTTTGGACCACACGGTGAAGCCGTTCGTGTACTTTGACCTCGCGAGAACGAATATCTGGCTTGTGCCTTTCGCTATGTCGAGAGAAAACGAGGTTATGCCGCTCTCGGGATCCGAATTCAAAAATTTCGCCTGATTCCAGAACCTCTTCCTAAAATCCAGTTCATCTTCCGCGAAATAAAGGTCACAGTGCTCTCTTTGACCGTCCGGGTCCAAAGAAACTTTGGCGACGAGGTTTTTCTCTTCGTCCATGACTATTTCGACGTCCGAGGAACGAGGAATGAATATCTGCCTTTCCGAGACAAATTTATCGAGATACATGAACATGTTCTTCGTGGCCCTTCTGGAGACGAAATTGAAACATGGAAGAGAATAGAGGATGACGCTTTCAGAGGCGTGCTCGCCGTTTATTCTTATGAACGTGTCATAGGCCCTGTCGTAATCGAAACCCTCGTCGTGGAGCGTGCAGATCATCATGACGGGACATCCGGCGTAACCAGCGAAAGACTGGGAGTCAACTCCCGCGATGAACCTGTACCTTTCGTCCGACAGCGCGGGCTCGGTGTTGTCAAACTTGCTGTGTCCCTCGCAGTAATCCCAGCCCGCGGCGGAAATTATCACGGCACAGGAAAATTCTCCCTTCGTTATTATTTTCCAGGCTATCTCCCCGCCGTCCTTGTGTCCCACCACGGCGGTGTGCGCTGAGCCCGTGATAAGGTCTAAAAGCGACTTTCCGTAAAGCGCCGCGGCACACCATTCGTACCATGAGGTCCTGTCCGCGGTTTCGTCAACGAAATTCTTTCTCCTGCCCGCCTTTTTGACATTGGCGTAGGACACATTCTGAGGGTATCTCGTGAAATATTCGCCCTTGAAGCCCTCACCGCGGTAATCGACGGCGAGAACGGAATACCCCTTTGACGCGAAAAGCTTCAAAATGTCGACGCTGACGGCGTCCCCGGAGTCGGGAAGATACAGCACCCCCCTGTCGGAAGGTACGTCACCTGAATACGCCATCACTCCGTGTATTTCAACCCTTCCCTCTCCCGTGTCTCTTCCGAGAAACATAAGGTGACGCAAGGTCACGTCGTCTTCTTTAAATTCTTCTAAAACCCTGCACTTGGGCTCAAGGCCAAGGTCCAAGCCGTCCCAAATGTTTAAAGGTGTCATTATGTCAGACATTTTCAACTCCCGGGTATCTGGGCGCTCCGGCCATGTACCGGCGTCCCCAAAAAAAATTGATTTTTCAACCCGATTTATCTATAATAACACTATCACATTATAGACTATGACTTGTCTAAAATCAAGCCATATGGGGAGTATGCGGCATGGCTTTCGTCAGAGTGGGCGACATCATGAAGGGGCGCGCGTTCACAAGCGTGCAGAACAAATTCATCTCGAAATACCTGAAAACCCTGTCCGGAGACGCCGTCAGAGTCTATCTCTACGCGCTCTACGTGGGAGCTTCGTCCATGGACTCCTTCACGGCGTATGACGTCGCGCACTCTCTTGACATGGAGGAAGAACACCTGGTGGCCGTCTTTCGTGAACTCGAACAGAATGAACTTATCACGATAACTTCCACGGCCCCGCTCGAAATCGAGATAGAAGACTGCTCGAACCTCATGGGAAAACCCAAGACCATGCGCACAAACGAACACGCGGATTTTTGCAAGAGTGTGCAGCCCATCATCTCGGGCCGCAACGTCCTTCCCAACGAATACCGCGACTACATTTTTTTTCTCGACGAATACGGCATAGAGGACAACGCGCTTTTGCAGATAATAGCGTACTGCGTGACTTTGAAAGGTGACGCCATAGGCCACGCATACATAAAAAAAGTCATCCACTCCTTCATTGACGAAGGTTGCGTGACGACTGAGAAGGTGTCGGAAAAGCTCGCGTACCTCTCCAACGTTTCCGCGGGGATGATACGCATATTCAACGAACTGGGCATAAAAAGAAAACCCGAGCTTGACGACGACAACTATTACAGAAAATGGGTGGAAATGGGCTTCCCGGAAAAATCCATAGCCCTTGCGGGTAAGCTTTTCAAAACGAAGTCGGTCGAAAAGATAGACGAAATTCTTAGGGAGCTCTACAACAACAAAAAATTCGACGATGTCGAAATAAGGGCGTTTCATGAATCGAGAAGCTCGGTATACGCCGCGGCAAAAGACATAGCGAGAAACCTCGGGGTGTACATGGGCAACGCCGACACCTACGTCGACACTTTCGTAAACCGCTGGTTTGACGAGGGATACACTGGCGACGTTCTGAAACTCATAGCAAGCAGATGTTTCCGCAAAGGCAAAAAAAGCTTTGAGGACATGGACGAATACATAAAGACACTCATAAATGAAGGGATAGTCGACAAAGGCGCCGTCGAAGAACACATCGCGCGCGAAATAGAGGACGACAAGCTAGTGTCCGCCATCCTTTCGGCATGCGGTCTCACGCGCGGCATCGCCTCAGGTGACAGGGAGAAAGTCGCGCTCTGGAAAAACTGGGGATTTGATTCCGACATGCTAATTTACGCCGCCTCATTGTCCGAAAGCAAAAACATACCGCTCGCGTACATGAGCAAAATTTTGTCGCGCTGGAAATCGGACGGAGTCTTCACGAAAGAGGAAGCCGAAGGCGCGGGCGGACAAAACGGCCATGGCTGGGACAAATCGAGGATAGAATCTTACTACTCCGAGCTTCGCCAGACCGCTGAAGAAAAAGCTGAAAATGTCCTGCGTATCTGCATGGAGGATGAAGAATTCAGCGCGGCGGAAAAACAACTTTCCGCGCTCTCAGTTGAACTCGCTTTCGCGGAGGTCAGAAATCCCGAAAACGCGGATCCTATCCAAGAGAAAATAAAATTTTACGACGAAAAAAAAGACGAGGCACTTTCAAGGCTGGGATTTGTGAGAGAAGATCTCAAACCCAAGTACTCCTGCCCCGTCTGCGGCGACACGGGATACGACTCCAAAGGCCGCGCGTGCAAGTGTCTCAAAAAACTCATCGGTGAAAAATAATACGTGCCGCGCTCTTACGAGGCACAGTTTTTTACTCGGGATAGGTGAAGCTTTTATTTTCCCACAGTCTTTTTTTGTACTCTCTCATGTAAAACTTCGCCATGTCAAGGTTCTGTTCGGAATAGTTTCCGCACTCTCCCGGCGTTGCCCCCGGAATATCCCCCTCATAAGAGATTATAAAATCCGTCATCTCCATGACAAGGGAAAAGATGTCTTCGGGCGCGAGGTCACCGAAAAGAAGTATGTAGAATCCCGTGCGGCAGCCCATGGGTCCGAAATAGACTACATCCTTTGCTATTTTTGAGTTGCGAAGAAAAGTAGCCCCGAGGTGTTCTATGGTGTGAATCGCCGGCATGTCCATCACGGGCTCGCGGTTGGGACGCGTCACCCTCATGTCGAATGTCGTCACAGCGACGCCGTCTTTAAAGTCCTTTCTCGAAACATAGAGTCCGCTTTCCAGCCTTTCGTGGTCAACTTTGAAACTTTCTATTTTGTCCATGTTCTCCTCCCCGATATAAAAAAAGCATCGAACGAAAATTCAATGCCTTCCTTTGGAGCTGCTGGGCGGACTTGAACCGCCGACCCCATCCTTACCATGGATGTGCTCTACCATCTGAGCCACAGCAGCAAGTGAATTACCTTTTTATTATATTTGTGAAAGAAGTTCAAGTCAAACCATATGAGCTGGAAATGAGAAAAAAAGGCCATTCAGAGAAGGTTAAAATTAACCGTCAATGAAGGCGCGGGGTTGTCCCGCGCCAAAATCATTTCTCCAAAAATTTCAAAAGTTTGTCGTTGGCGTCTTCCTCTTCTTCATCTCCGCCGTCACCCTCAGGGCTTTTGAGAACTTCTATCTCACAAGTAATGGCCTTCATGTGCTGACATTTCGTGACCTTTATCGCGAGGTTCTGGAAATTCACCTCGTCTCCCTCTTCGGGAATTTTAGCCATGATTTCCGCGATGAAGCCCGAAAGCTGAGTTACGTCGTAGGCGTCCTCTTCAATTTTAAGGCCGAACTCGTCGATAAAATCGGAAAAAGATACCGAACAGTCCACCTCATATTTTTTGTCACCTATCTCTTTGAAATATTCGACCACCTTGTCGTGTTCGTCCCAGATTTCTCCCACAAGCTCTTCGAGAATGTCTTCGAGGGAGACGATGCCGTGCGTGCCGCCGAACTCGTCAATGACTACGGCGAGGTGGTTTTTGTCTTTTTGAAGTATCCGCATGAGCTCGGATATCTTCATGGACGGCGTCGAATAAATGACCTTGTCACTCGTGGCGGCATCTATGGTCTTCGCGCCTTCCAGATAACTTTTGTAGAAATCCTTGACGTTCAGGATGCCGACAACGTTGTCAATCGTACCGTCATACACGGGAAGTCTGCTGTGACCGGACTCCTGAAAAAGTCTTAGTGCGGTCTCCACGTCAGTGCCGCGGGGAAGCGCGTCGACGTCTACCCTAGGCGTCAAGATTTCTTTGACCTTCTGGTCGTCAAACTCAATTGCCGAACGTATGAGGTCACTCTCGTATTCGTTTATGGAGCCGCCGCTTTCCGCCTCTTCGACATATGTCATGAGCTCGTCATCGGTAATCTTTGTTTTACCGCGGTTCCTCGTCATCCTGTTGAGAAGCTTCTGCCAGAGTCCGAACAGCCATGAAAAGGGCGTCAGGATGATGTAGAAGAACATCATGAAGTCGACAAAACGCATCGCCGCCGTGTCGGCTGTCTTCTGGAACAGAGTCTTAGGCGTGATCTCGCCGAAAAGAAGCATGATGACGGTCATCACGATGGTAGAAATCGTGCCGGCGAGTCCGTCATTCTCGGTTATGATTTTAAGGAACATCATCCCAGAGAGCGTCGTGGCGGTGATGTTGCAGATGTTGTTGCCGACAAGGATGGTCGTGATGAGCTTGTCGGGATTGTCGCACATTTTGATGACGCGCTGCGCACGTTTGTTTCCGTTTGCCGCGAGCGCCTTCATCCTTATTTTGTTGTGCGAAAAATACATGGTCTCCGCTCCGGAAAACATCGCGGAAAAGAAAATCAGAATGACAATTATGACAATATATAACGGAACAGACATTTTCGCCCTTGCAAATCCTCTATCCTGTTAAATTTATTTTTTAACCGCCGGCTTTTTCGCGGTCGATGACCTAGGCTTTGTGGTCCTCGTCACCCTCGCTCCGTCGCCTCTGAAATCGGCGTCTCCCGTGGGTTTGACGTTTTCCCCCTCCATCCTTATGTCGGAACCTTCCTTTTGAATCATTTTGAGATAGGCGTACGCGCAAGGAAATTCCCTCGTCTTGTCGCAGCCCTCGCAGAAAGGCGCGTACGTGCCGCAAAGGTCCTCACCCAAATCATAGCTCGATATGAACTTGTCATAATCGATGCACTCCTGAATCCTTGAAAGATTTGCGTCGTTTATGACCTTGGGAAGCTGGGACATAAGTCCTTTAAGATTGCCTTCACTCCACATAAATAACCTCCGAACCATGTGAGTATTTGTTGAACGCTGGAATATAAAGTAAGAAACATTTTAAGACAACAAAAGTCTAAAATCAAGCAAATTAAAAGTCAGTCGAAAATTTCCTCGGCGGAAATCGACGTCAAAACCTCGTCGTACTTTTCCTTTGTGAAGGATATCGTACCCGGCTGTGTCACCGAAGCCGTGCCCGCGGCCATGCCGCATAGCAGAATCTCTTTAAGTTCAGCGCCCTTAATGAGAGCGTCGGCGGCTCCCGCAACCATGGCGTCGCCCGCGCCCAAAGTGGAGTTCATGGCGACATTCACCGATTTCGCGAAAAAGTTTCGTCTTCCGTCCGTTATTATCGCGCCGTCCATACCCATTGAAACGAGAACAATCCCGGCGCCGCGGGCAAGAAGCGTGTAAGAAGCTTCCAAAACTTCATGCGTGTTCCTGACCGGCATCTTGGTCGTACGGCGAAGTTCGTCCATGTTGGGTTTTACGAGCGCAGCTCCGCCTGCGGAAAGCGCCGAAAAAAGTCTTTCCCCCTCGGTGTCAACCACCTTTTTCACATTCTGGGGAACGACGGAAAGAACCCTGCCGTAAAATTCAGGTCCTAAGTCCCTCGGAAGAGAACCCGATATTACAACCGCGCTGCACGAAGGCGACATGTCGGTCACGAGCTTCAAAAGCTCTTCCTCTTTTATCTCACCCACCGCGGGAGACACGTCGTTTACCTCCGTGAGCATGCCCTTGTTGTCGATGATTTTGTAGTTTTCCCTCACCCGTCCGTCACACCAGACGAATTTGTACGGCACGCCGTTAAGATGAAGGTAATGCTCGAACTGTCTTGAGTTTTCCTCATACATGAAACCGGTGGCGAAACTCTCGGACCCGAGACGCGAAAGACCCACCGCGACGTTCAAAGCCTTGCCCGTGCAAAGCACGCTCTTCGTGACGACGCTGTTGCTTTTCCCAACGCTCAGAGAGTCCACCTCAATGTCGATGTCGAGGCACGGACTCGGACATATCGTCAGAATCATACCTTGAAGTTCCTTGTAAAATTCTTATTTTGCTTAAAAAAACCGCCTTAGGTGAGGCGGCCATTTTTATAATGAAATCATTTGAAGAGTTTGGTAAAGTTCGTAGTTGAATTTCTTCTTCATGTTCACGGCTTCTGAGATGTCAAGGTCTATTATCTCGTTTTTGTGGATGCCCACGACCCTGTTTCCGACACCCTCGTAGAGAAGCCTCACGGCCTTGTTGCCGAACTGCGCGGCGAGCATTCTGTCGGCCATTGTCGGAGAGCCGCCCCTCTGGATGTGGCCTATCGTCGTCGATCTCACGGAGTATGTCGTCACGCTCTGAAGCTGTTTGGCGAAATCCTCGGCCGAACATACACCCTCGGCCACGACTATGATGTTGGAATGCTTTCCGTTCGCGCGGGAACGGTTTATCTTTATGACTATGTCGTCGAGGTCAAAAACTATCTCGGGCACTACTATAATCTCCGCCCCGGAAGATATTCCGGCGTACAGGGCTATGTCTCCGCACCTTCTTCCCATGACTTCGACAACCGAAATCCTCTCATGCGAGGTCATCGTGTCGCGGAGTTTGTTTATGACGTCTATGCAGGTGTTGACGGCCGTGTCAAAACCCAAAGTGTAGTCGGTGTATTCGAGGTCGTTGTCTATGGTGCCCGGGATGCCTATCGTGGGGATTCCGTAGTCCTCGGAAAGACATTTGGCGCCGCGGAAAGAGCCGTCGCCACCGACCACCACGAGTCCCTCTATGCCGTGATTTTCCAGCGTCCTCACGGCCTTCTTCTGTCCCTCGCGCGTCAGCATTTCAAGACATCTCGCGGTGCGAAGCACGGTGCCGCCCCTCTGGACGATGTCGGATACCGAACGCATGTTCATCTCCTGCATCTCATCGTCTATAAGACCTTGGTAACCTCTCTCAATGCCGTAAATTTCCATGCCGTAATATATGGCCGTCCGAACGACAGCCCTTATGCAGGCATTCATCCCGGGAGCGTCTCCGCCACTTGTCAATAAGCCGATTCTCTTCATAGGTCATCTCCCCCTCGCGCGCATAGGAAAATCATGTCGCCGCCCGCTCCCCCAAAAGGGCGGCCTTCGCGCGAAAATCATACGGGTCATATATTTAAGCCGCGCTTTCTCAAAACACTTATCCATTATAAGTAAAACGGTCCGAAATTTCAAGTCTTACTGTGAAATATATGCGAAATTCATGCGAAAAAATAAATAAAAAGCCAAAACCCCCAGAAAACGGCTTCCGAATTCATTTTGTTTCACGGTCACTGGAGTTTTATGTCGCTCTCCCTGAAATACACTGAAAGCTCGGCCGCAAGCGCCCTGCACCAGTTGACAAGGCCCGCCTCCCTTCTTTTCTTTCCGGCGGTCACAAAGACGCACCTCGTGTCGCCGGGGTAGTCGGAAAGCATCGCGGCGACCTCTTCGATGGCGGCGTCGGAAAGAGCCTGCGCGTTAAGCCACAAAATCCTGCTCTTTTTTTCACCCGCGCCGGACCCTTTTGCGTGCGTTATTTTCGTCCCGTCTTCAAGACCGTCGATGACAATGGAAACCTGCCCGGAGTCGCTTATCCTTATTCTGCCGGTCACCACGGCCACGCCGTCTGGCTCTATAAAGGCTCTCAGGTTTTCGTAAGTTTGCGGGAAAGCCACGCACTCTACCGCACCATAGACGTCTTCCAGGCTGAATACGCACATGATGTTACCTTTTTTTGTCTTCGTCCGGCGGACGCCCGAGATAATCCCCGCGGCAGACACCTCCTCTCCGTCATATATCGAATTGTAACTTACGACGGTGACAGCCTCTTCGCTCTCATCCGGGTCCTCGGACGTGTCGGTGAGCATAGAACAGTTGAAAGAGCATTCATCCAAAAGATATGAATATTTTTCAAACGGGTGACCGCTAAGGTATAATCCAAGAACCTCCTTTTCGAGCCTCAGCTTTTCCGATATGTCGTATTCGGGAATGTCCGGGTATTTAACATCGAGGATATCCTCCTCTATGATCGACCCGAAAAGAGAAATCTGGTCACCTCTCTTTTCTTTTGCTATCGCCTGCGCCCTCGCAAGGACCGATTCATACACGTCCATGAGCTGTGAACGGCTGACCCCCATCGAATCGAAGGCTCCGCATAAAATGAGGTTTTCAACGACCTTCCTTGTGAGTGACCCCGCACATCTTTGCATGAAATCGGGAAAAGACAGGAATTTGCCGTTCTTCTCCCTTTCGGAGATGAGCGCGTCGACTACACCCACGCCGACACCTTTGAGGGCGGAAAGACCAAATCTTAACCCTTCCCCTTCAACCGCGAAATAGGTCTTTGACATGTTGACGTCCGGAGGTCTCACGTCGTAGCCCGCGGACCTTAAATACACCACATATTTTATGGTTTCTTCAATCTTGCCTATCCGGTTGTTCAAAAGCGCGCAGATGAACTCTTTGCAGTAGTATTTTTTGAGCCACGCGGTCTGATATGAAAGCGTGGCATAGGCCGCGGCGTGGGATTTGTTAAACGCATATTCACCGAATTTTGTCAAATCGTCGAAGATTTTAGAGGCAATATCAGGCGATATTCCCCTCTTCTGACAGCCGTCAATGGTGTATTTTCCGTTCTTCGTCACCCCGCCGTAGAGGAAATATTCCTTCTGCGCCACAAGCGCCGACATGTTCTTTTTCCCCATCGCGCGTCTCACTTCATCGGCCTCGCCCATGGGATATCCCGCGAGACGCTGGAAAATCTGCATGACCTGTTCCTGGTAGACGGGGATGCCGTACGTCACGGCGAGGATTTCCTCTTCTTCGGGCGCGTCATACACAATGGGCTCCTGGCCGTGTTTTCTCGCGCAGAAAGAATCTATGAACTGCATGGGTCCCGGCCTGTACATCGCGACACCCGCTATTAGGTCGTCCAAAGTTTCCGGGCGAAGCTGCTTCATGAACCTCTTCATGCCGCCCGCTTCGAGCTGGAAGACGCCTTCGGTGTCGCCATCCGCGATGAGGGAGTAAGCTCCGGCGTCGGTGTATCCTATTTCGTCGAAATCGACTTTTTTTCCGTGCTCCTCCTCTATGTAATCCATGCACATCCTTATGTCGGTCAAGGTTATGAGCGCGAGGAAGTCCATTTTGAGCATGCCCAGGGCTTCAAGCTCCTTCGCGACAAACTGGGTAGTGACATCCTCTCCGTTCCGGGAAAGGGGCACATTGTCAGATATCATTTCCCGAGATATGACGACGCCCGCGGCGTGCATGCCGGTTTGCCGGGGCATTCCCTCGACCTTCATGGCCATGTCCACAACCCGTCTAAGTTCGTCATCTTCGGCGTAAATGTCGCAAAACTCTTGGCTTCTCGCTTTTGTGAGATCGTCGAGTTTAGCTTCGAGCGACTTCACCTTTTCAGGGTCGCTTTCAGCCCGGATTTTGTCGCGCAAAGGCTCTATCCCGAGCCCTAAAGTGTCACTTATGGAGTGTTTGTTGTCCATGAGCTTCGTGAGAAGGTCGGTCCTCGAGTATGGAACACTCATCACCCTCCCCACGTCTTTTATGGAGTTTTTCGCGGCCATGGTGCCGAAGGTTATTATCTGACACACGTTGTCCACGCCGTATTTCTGACGCACGTACTCTATGGTCTCCTCTCTCCTGTTCGCGCAGAAATCGACGTCAAAGTCCGGCATTGAAACACGGTCGGGATTCAGAAACCTCTCGAATATGAGGTTGTACCTCATGGGGTCGACGTCCGTAATACCTATGGCGTATGCGACTATTGAACCTACGCCCGACCCCCTTCCGGGACCCACGGGGATGCCGTGCTCCTTTGACCAGTTTATGAAATCCCAGACGATGAGGTAGTATTCGTCGTAATGCATGCCGCAGATTATGTCGAGCTCGTATTCCGCGCGTTTGACATATTCTTCCGGAACGTCTTTACCGTAGCGGCGGCAAAGTCCCTTATTCGTGAGATCCCTTATATATTCGGCGGCAGAAGAAAAACCTTCCGGAGGCGTGAAGCCCGGGATGAGGCGGTCATTTCTCACGGGATTGCCGTATTTGTCAAGGTCAAATACGGGCTCCTCCACCTTGTCCGCCACTTTTCTGGTGTTCTCCACCGCCTCAGGATTACCCGAAAAGAGCTTTTTCATCTCTTCTTCCGATTTGAAATATAGTTCGCTCGTCTCAAATTTAAACTTCCTGTCGGGATTCAAGACGGTGTCCTTCATCTGTATGCACATGAGAACGTCCTGCATGGCGGCATCTTCGCGGCGAAGATAATGGACGTCGTTCGTCGCGACAATCTCGGCGCCTATTTCCGAGGCGAGCTTCACGAGCTGCGGAAGAATGCGAAGTTCGTCAGAAAAACCATGGTTCTGAACCTCGATGTAAAAATCCTCGCCGTATATTCCCCGAAGGTAAAGCGCGAGCTTTTTTGCCTCCTCGTATTCGCCTCTCACGAGTCTTTGCGACACACCGCCGAATATGCAGGCGGACAGACATATGACGCCCTCTGAGTACTTTTTCAAAAGATTGTAATCAACGCGGGGTTTGTAATAAAAGCCGTCGACAAAGGCCACAGAGTTGAGTTTGACAAGATTGTGATAGCCTTTTTTGTTTTTCGCCAGCAAAATAAGGTGTTCCCTCTTCTCCCCGAACTCCTTTTTTGTCAAATCTTCGACAACGTAAAACTCACACCCGATGATGTATTTGAGTCCCGCCTTGACGGCGGCCTCGGCGAAGGCGAGAGACCCGTACATGTTTCCGTGATCGGTTATGCAGACGGTGTCTATCTTCTCCTTCACGCAGTGCTCTATGAGATCGGAAATCTTGCACGCGCCGTCAAGGAGCGAGTATTCGGTGTGCAGATGAAGGTGAACGAAGTCAGACATTATTCCTCCAGTTCCTTCGCCATGGCGATGATTTTGCGCATTCTGTGATTTATGCAGCTTTTTGTTATGCCGAGTCTTTCCGCGAGCTCATTCATTGAGGCGCTCTTGTCAGCGAGCCTCGCTTCCGCCACTTCGAAAAGCTGCTCGTCAAGTGATTTGAGGCCTATGGTCTCCCTCAGAATTTCAATGGACCTCACTTGGGTTATTGACGCGGTTATGGTCTTGTCTATGTTGGACACCGAACAGTTGGTGGCGCGGTTGTTATTGTTGATTATCTCTTTCTGCCTTATGACTTCTTCTAGCCTTTCAAGACAACTTGACGCGGAAAGAAGCGCGAGGATGTCAGCTATGACCTCTTTGGATTTGACGTAAACGACAAAAACATCTTTCCTCGCGACAAGTTTCGCGAGTATCTCCACCCCTGAAAGAAGAGAGAGAAAATCCTCCGCCGTAAACTTTTGTGAAAAAATAAACTCCAGATGGTACCCCGACGGAGAATAGGTCGACGCGTCGGGGATGGTGCAGCTGCCGCCACCCAAAAAAGCGCCCTTAATGAACGCCACGGCCATGTTGTCGTCTAAAATAACGTCTTCCGGAATGGTGAGAGATAGGTATCTTCCTTTTTTGTCCTCACCCAAAACGCCGAGCTCTGTAAGAAAAGACGCGCATGAGCCATCAAAACACGAGAACGTGTATTTGTCCCTGCCGCTCAAAGTGTCGGTCTTAGTGCCCAAATTGAGGTTCAATGAAAAATCCCTCGTCAGCATCTCCTCGAAAAGGTACGCTATGTTCTCGTTTTCCGTTACATACTCAAACCCGAAAACACCGCCAGAGGACGCCACACTGCCGCTGGTTCTTAAAAACCCCGAAAAAAGAGCGAGCTTTTCCTCCCTCGACTCAAATTTTTGTAAGGAGATCTCCTGTTTTATGTCTTCCGTGAAAGATGGCATCACAAATTCCTTGATTTGTATTCGGCGAACCTGAAAGTCGGCGTCCTTCCCTCTATGTTGTCAATCCTGTCCAAAGATATGCCCGACTTTTCTATCATATCCTCGGCGATTTTGGTGTCACCCACACGCTCAGGCCAGTGCGCGTCGGAGTCTATGACGAACCGAACGGAGGTTTTAGCTTCAATTTCAGAGAGCTGCTCCGGGGTTATGTGCTCTTTTTTCGTGTTGATTTCAAGATATGTGCCGTAATCCGAGCACGCTTTTGCGACCTCCACCACATCGCAAAAACACTTGTAATTTATGTGCGTGAGAATGTCAACGGGATTTTTCTTAACACAGTTGATGTAAGCCTTCGTCGTGGTCTCGACAAACTTCTCTTTCGGAGGCACACCTTTTCTGGACGCCCAGAAATTTTTCCACATTATGTAATAACGGTCCCTCGGCGACTTGAAAAGTGGCATGATGTGAATGCCGAAAAGATAGATATCCATGTTGACGTAGTCGCTAACTTTCATGTCAGTAGTGCCGTCGACACCTATGAGATTGCTCTCCATGCCCATGAGAACGTTGACGCCGGTAATGTCTTTCGCCTCTTCAATGTCAGCCTTCTCATATGGCACCTTTCTTCTTCTCAGCCCGAAAAAAATGTGATTGAAACCATGGTCTGTTATTCCGAGATTCATAATCCCTTTTTCTTTGGCGGCATTGGCGTTTCCGAGAACGCTTCCTTTCCCTTCCGAATATATCGTGTGAGTATGGTAATCACCGGTAAGTTGCATGAATGACCTCTGATTTGAATTCAATTTAAAAGCACAATAGATAATTTATGTCACGCGTAGTACGTTGAAACATGCGAATATATTGGTTTTTATCGCTTGAACATGTCATCAAACAGCCTTACGCATGCCCCTCGCGCACCCTTATATGATAGCATTTTTTGACTTTAAACTCAATGATTTCGATAATGTCTCAAAAAATATTTTGCGCTCAATTCGGAAGCTCGCGAAGGCATCCAAATAAAAATTCCGGCCTCACACGGAAACCGGAATGGAAGAATTTACATCAAATTTGAAAATGAGACTTGGGCTAAAACGCATGGCAAATTTAATTTTCCTCGCCCCCAAATTTTTAAGCTTATTGACAACTGCATTTTCGCATAAAACGAAATGATTTATTTCAGAAATTTTGAGCGCATGTCATAAAATTCACGCGTTTAAATTATATATGGCTTACAGCTCAGACCGTCCAGCAAACTCCGTTTGAATCGAAAGCCCTATCAGACGAATTTTTTGAACTTATGGAAACATTGTTTTTGTCACACAAGAAAACGACGTAGGCGCTAAGTTTTACGGGCATCCGCACGGTGACATAACCGTCAACTTCAATATACGCGCCTTCCGAAAGAGACATCGTTTTTTCCGTGCCGTTCGTCGAAAACTCATTGCATTTTTTTGATTCTTTGCTCATGCCTCCGCTCACGCTGACACCTAAAATGTAACCTCCTTCGTATTTATAGCCGTTTTCGTTGTCTATTGAGGAGTCCGCGTTGCCGACGGAAATTATTACGGATTTGCCCCCTGAGATGACTATTCCCTGGTATGAACTTCTGGAATTGGAATCAAGCCCGTCGCCTCCGGCGTACACATACAGATTTCCTCCGGAAATTTCTATCCCAATTCCCGATGTCGAGGTGCCGTTCACACCGTCGTCTGAAGACGTGACGGATATGTCACCGCCCCCAATAAAGACTGTTTTCCCTTCCAGACCCTCATAAGACGAGCCTATAAGAATCGTGCCTCCCTCAACGCAAAGATCAATGTCCGCGTGCACGCCGTCATCGTTTGTGTAAAGCTCAATGTCCCCGTCGTGAATATAAACTCCTCCGTCGGGTGAGACCCCGTTTTCAAGCACAACGTCGCTATTCGCGTGTATGGCGTCGTCATACGAGCTCACAAAGAGCGCGCAACCGTAAATTTCAACTTTGTTGTCCGCTTTGATACCCTTTGTTGAGTAATCCGAACCTCCCGAAGAGGCGCTTTGCTGCGAGCCTGGGCCGAATCTTCCGCCTTGAACCTCTGTCGTCGAATAGTTTGTCCAGCTGAAAGCGTATCCTTGGGACACAGAAAAGTGAATAGTGTCATATGAGGCGTTGGGAGTCATCGTCATCGTTGTGAAATAATCGTTTTCCTGACCCTGTTTTTGATCTTCCGTGTACACGAACACCTGGAGATTTGCGTATCCTTCCGGTTTTTCTATGGGATAATAATAGTATCTTCTTCCGCCGGACGTCTTTTCTATGCAGTCGGAGGAATTTTTCCAGACTATGTCATCATCGTCATTGAAATACTTTATGGAATATTTGTAATCCGTCGAGGAGCATTGAATGTAGTATTTTCCCTCCTCGGTCGCCGTTATCTCTTCCGAGTACTTTGAATATTTGTCCGTGTAAATCTCTATGGAAGGAAAATCCTCGTCGTCCTCTTTTCCTATTATGACGTCATACGCGGCGTCCATACCGTCTGAGGCGGCGTACAAAAGAAGGTCACCACCATAAATTTCAATGCTGCCCTTCTGTATCCCCTTGGAAGACACATCACTTTTTGAGGTTTTTATGGTGTCTCCTTTTCTTGCGATGAGCGTGATATCGCCAGAATCGACGGTAACGGAATCATTTCCTTTGAGTGCGTTATCGACGCAGTCAACAAACAATGTGAGATTTTGCACCGATAGGTCATCTTTTGAGTGTATGCCGTTGTTGTTTACTGATTTTATATAAAGTTCGCCTTTGCCTTTCAGTTTAAGGTCCGTGGCGGAATATACGGAAGCCTGCTTGTCTTCGTCATCTTCTCCGACCTCATCCCTCAAATCATAAATATAATTCACCGTGCCATTTTTGGCGGAAATGGACACATCATCACCGGAAACGAAATTTATGGGACACAAATCATATGAGGTTAAAATTAACCCACTAAGATTCAGTGTGACATCGACATCTTCCCCATCCTTCGTCGCGTCAACTATGACACTACCGTGAAAAGAACCGGACAAGGTGAATTCTGAATCATCATCGGCGTCAGATATTGTAAGTATGTTTGATTCTTCATTGAAAGAAAGACAATCCACTAAACCCTTGCTGTACTCTACGACAAACTCCTCTACATCTTCATCTTCATTTAAAAAGGTGTACGTCGTGGATTTTGACTGAACATCAATGTCCGTGCAGACATAGTCATGTTTCGTTTCGTCAACGTTAATGTCCATATCCTGGTTTTCATCATCCGGACGTCCGGCGTCAGTGTCTATACCGGAATCTACGGCAGAGTTAAATTTTTCCCTGTCGCCAAAAAAATTGCCGCTGCACGCGGAGAAAAAGAAAACCACCGACACACACAGCAAAGAAATGGTCAAAACAAATTTCTTTTTCATGCATCTCATCCTATACCTAACTTTATGACCATTGTAGTAAAAAAAACTGAAACTTACGTTAATGAGCAATAAAAATAATGTGAAATTTTGTTACTATTTACAGCCCCTTTTGTGGAATCGCAAAAAATTTGGCTCGGGTTGCAATAAGCTGTGCTAAATAGAGATGCTCGTTTATAAGGAAGCATTAGCATCCATATTTCTATAGGGAATCGCCTGAAAATATATGCTTTCTTTCCCTTCCAGAAATTTTTTAACCATACTGTTTTGCCGATTCTTCGGCACCCGTAAATAACACCGAACTACGTTCTGTCAGATGAATATTTATCGTTTAAAGCTTCATTCTGTTTATTTCGTCCAACGAACATAAATCCCCCGGAAGATGAAAGGCCACGTCACGTTTGGAACGCATATGAATCATCCTTTATTAAACAGTGTTTTATTAAAACACGAATCTATAAACCATTATACCTTTTCTGTGCAATGTCAACCACAAAGAACAAAATTTTAAAACCCCGGCTGCCCGCCGGGGAAAAAGCACAAAACAAGATTAACAAAACTGTAATAAAGGGGTAAAAAAATCTCAAAAGGAGAAGTTGTCGCCACGCAAGCTTCATTTTTTTGAATGATGTCCCTTCTTTTCGTAGTTTTCTTTTTCCACGGAAAAAACCCTATATCCCTGCGAGGCTATAGCGTCCTTCATGGCGTCAATGTCTGCGTCATCCTCGGCAATTATTTCTGTCCTGTTCTTCATGTGTGATGAAGAAACCTTTTTGACGCCGCCCAACTTTCTCACGACATCGTTGACATGTGACTCGCACATGCCGCACATCATGCCTTCCACACCCAAAATCACTTTTATCATTTTTACCTCCTTACGGCCCCATTCCCTTCGACGACGTATTTATACGACATTATTTCGGAAAGCCCCATGGGCCCTCTCGCGTGAATCTTCTGTGTGGAAATTCCAATCTCACACCCGAGACCGAATACGCCCCCGTCGGTGAAGCGCGTGGACGCGTTGACATATATCACGGCGCTGTCCAAAACCCCCGTGAAATAAGCCGCGGTGTCCCTACTCTTTGTTACGATGGCCTCGCTGTGACCGGTGGAATGCTCCAATATATGCGCCGTAGCCTCTTCCACCGAGGACACGACTTTGACGGCAAGAATGTAGTCCAAAAATTCGGTGTCAAAATCCTTTTTACCCGCGAGAACCACGCCGTCATAGGTTTTTAGAAGAAAATATGCCTTTTCATCCGCGCGTATCTCCACCTTTCCCGTAGTCCTTTTGGCGTAAAGTCTGTCCCATAAAAGCGGAAGAAACCTTTCGGCTATTTCGGCGTGCACGAGACAGACCTCGGCCGCGTTGCAAACCGAAGGCCGTGAGCACTTGGCGTTTTCAACGATGTCCAAAGCCATGTCAAAGTCGGCGTCCTTGTCGACGTATACATGACATATACCTGAGCCGGTCTGAATACAGGGTACCTTTGAATTTTCGACGCACGATTTTATGAGGCCCGCGCCACCTCTCGGAATAAGAAGGTCGACATATCCCACGGCGGACATTATCTCCTCAGATGACGTCCTCGAAGTGTCCTCAATGAGGTTAATCGCGGATTCTACAACTCCCGCTTTTTTGAGCCCGCGTCTCATGGCCGAAATTATCGCCTCCGACGTTGAATGCGCCTCTTTCCCGCATCTTAGAACGCAGACGTTTCCCGATTTGAGAGTCAGAGCCGCGGCGTCGGATGTGACGTTCGGACGCGACTCATATATTATCGCGATGACGCCTATCGGAGTCGCGACCTTGTCTATTTTAAGCCCGTCCCTTTCAACGGAAGACAAAATCTTACCGTTGGGGTCTTCAAGAGAGGCGACGTTTCTGACCCCCTCCGCCATGCCGGAAATTCTGTCATGGTTAAGCATCAGTCTGTCGAGCATGACATCTGAAATTTTTCCTTTGGCGGCGTCCAGGTCCTTTCTGTTAGCGGCCAAAATTTCCTTCTCGGATAATAGAAGTTCTTCCGCTGCAAAATTAAGCGCATCGTTCTTTTTTTTTGTCGTATACATCGAAACAGCCGCTTTGGCATTTTTCGCTGCGATAAGTATTTCCTTCGTTGTCATGATTTCACCCTGAACCTTGTTCCGGCGTCCTCTCCAGAGATTGCCTTGTATATTCTTTCCGGATGTGAGCCATTCACCACAACGACCTCAACACCCGACTCTGCGCAGGTTTTCGCGGCGTTGACCTTCGTCACCATACCTCCGGTTCCGTGTTTCGACACCGACCCCGTGCAAAGAGACATGACCGCGTCATCAATGTCGGTGACTTCTTTTATGAGTTTTGCGTCTTTTGATTTATGCGGATCGGAATCGTACAGACCGTCGACATCTGAGAGCAAAATCAGCATGTCGGCTTTAATCGCGGTTGAAATCATGGCCGCGAGGCTGTCATTGTCCCCAAAGGTTATTTCGGACGTCGAAACGGTGTCGTTTTCGTTAATGACAGGAATTATACCCATCTCCAAAAGCCGGCTTATCGTGTCGACTACGTGGCAGCTCCTCTCCTCGTCCTCAACGTCCTCCGCCGTGACGAGAATCTGGGCTACCGAATGGTCATATTCGGAAAATGACTTGTCATATGTGTATATGAGCTCGCTCTGTCCCACGGCCGCCACAGCTTGCTTTGAGACCATGTCATGAGGCCTTTCGGAAAGATTAAGTTTTCCGGAACCCAGAGCGATTGCACCGGAAGACACGATGACTATCTCATTGCCCTCGTTTTTTATGTCACTCAAAATTTTAGAGAAACTGTCAAAGAACCGGATGTTGAGTCTCCCCGTGCTGTATGTTATCGTGGATGAACCAACCTTTACGACTATTCGCATAAACCTTTAACCCTGTCAATGTATTCTTTCACATCGCATAAAGCTTTTCAAACAACGACATGATACTACAAATCAAGCGAATTTTCAAGCGGAAAATCTGTGGCCGCGGTCCAAATCAAAAGTGACAGAACATGAAAAAACCCGGATTGCACAAAACGCACCGGGTTCATGTTTTAAAAAATTTGTGTCACACGATGCCTTGCGCCATCATGGCGTCAGCGACTTTTTTGAAGCCCGCGATGTTCGCGCCCATGACGTAGTTTCCATCATAGCCATACTCTTTCGCCGAGTCTTCCGAGGCATGGTATATGTTCACCATGATTCCTTTGAGCTTTGAATCGACCTCTTCAAAAGTCCAGAAGACCCTCTGTGATGACTGTGCCATCTCAAGAGCGGACACGGCGACACCGCCGGCGTTTGCGGCTTTCGCAGGCAAAAATACGACACCGGCCTTCTGAAAAACGTCAATGGCTTCAAGATTGCAGGGCATGTTCGCGCCTTCCGAAACATACTTCACGCCGTTTTTGACGAGAGTTTCGGCAGAAAACTTATCAATTTCGTTCTGCGTGGCGCAGGGAAGCGCGATGTCACACTTCAAACTCCAAATGCCTGAGCAGCCGTCCGTGTAAGACGAACCTTTGACGATGTCGGCGTACTCTTTGATACGCGCGCGTCTCACCTCTTTGATGTCCCTCACGACATCAAGATTGATGCCGTTGGGATCATATATGTACCCGTTGGAGTCGTACATGGCAACTACATTCCCTCCGAGCTGCTGTACCTTCTGGCACGCGTATATGGCAACATTCCCTGAGCCGGAGATAACCACGGTCTTGCCTTTGAAACTGTCGCCACGAACTTTAAGGGCCTCCTCCGTGATGTATACGAGGCCGTAACCCGTGGCCTCGGTTCTCGCGAGAGAACCGCCATAGGACAGTCCTCTTCCCGTCAAAACACCCACATGCTCGTCACGTATCTTTTTGTACTGTCCGAAAAGATACCCGATTTCTCTTCCGCCAACGCCGATGTCGCCCGCGGGAACATCCGTGTCCTGGCCTATGTGACGATAAAGCTCGGTCATGAAGCTCTGACAAAACCTCATGATTTCACCGTCTGATTTGCCCTTGGGGTCGAAATTCGCGCCGCCTTTGCCGCCACCGATGGGAAGACCGGTGAGACTGTTTTTCAAAATCTGCTCAAGCCCTAAAAACTTGATGATGGAAAGATTGACGGAAGGGTGAAAACGAAGCCCCCCTTTGTAAGGCCCAAGCGCGGAATTGAACTGCACGCGGTATCCCTTGTTCACACGAACCGCGCCGCTGTCATCAACCCACGGCACGCGGAACATGATGACGCGTTCCGGCTCCACGAATCTTTCAAGAAGACCCGCCTTCTCATACTCCGGGTGTTTTTCAATGACCGGGGCAAGAGTGGTCAGGATCTCCGTCGCAGCCTGATGGAACTCAGGCTCGTTGGGATTGTTTGCCTTCAAGTCGGCAAGCACTCTTTCTACATAAGTCATATTCGCTCTCCTATAAGGTTTATTTATATCCATTATAACACTCATTAAGACATAAAACAATTTGTTACCCCTAAGGGATGTTCGTTTGTGTTCTAAATATAATTTATGGAACATATAAAATATCTTTATAATATATCTTCAAGACTATTCAAAGGTGAAGGGTTTCTCATCCTGCCCGGACGGGAAAAATGGTTTGATGAAAAAACCCAATCAAAAGCTTTTCATTCGGGCAAAACATAACAAAAGTCGGGACACAGGAAAATGCGGAAATACCGGCATACCTTCCTGTTTTCGTAAAGTTGCCTATGTTCTTGACACAAAAAGGTGCTTGTCTTATCATTAGGACATCAAAACTTTTGGGGCATTCGCGCATGGCATATCAGAAAAAAACAACTGGAAAATACGCCGCGTCAGGCGGCTTCGGAGCGCTGAACTTCATTTTCACTGAAAACTCTTTCATTTTAGACGACGCGGGAAACACGCCTATGGAAGAATCGGCGAAAATATTCAGAAATGACAAATACAGGGCTCTTTACGGCATGGGTTTTGAAAAAAAGCCCGAGAAAATCACGCCTTCCGCGAACTTCCTGTACCTTGTATCCGTCACCTTCTCCGATCTTCTGACAAAAAAACCGGAGATTGAGCTCGCGAGAGAAAGACTTGAAATAACCCCCGACGAGGTCATGGAGACACTTTTAAGTTCTGTGCCTTATGTCTTGGGATCCGAGCATGTCACCAACAAATGGGTTACAAAAATTTTCAAAGAGCTCAAAAAAATATACGCCGAGGACATAAAGAAATATGACGGCACTGTCGCCATGTATCTCGCGGAGAAAACGCAGCGTCTGCACGTTCCGGAAAGAATATACTTCCATCTCGTCGACAACAAGGATGAAAAATACCCATTTGCATTCCTTGCCACATACGCGACAAAGACGGAAGGAAAGAAGACGAGACACTTGCCGTTGAAATACGCACTCACGGAGTACGGCGGGGACACCGCGAAGCTCGTGTCGCTTTTGTCATGCCTGAATAGGGCTGCGGAGGTTTCTCCGCTGATTTCCTCGTTTGTCACGAGCGGAGAGATGTTTCATCCTTTAAAGCTCACATCAGACGAGGCTTACAAGTTTTTAAAAGAAGTCGAGGACATAGAAAGAACCGGTATTTTGTGTCGTATTCCGAACTGGTGGAAAAGAAAGAGCTTTTCACCCACACTTTCCATAAAAATCGGGGATGAGAGCAAGGCGGGTCTAGGATTCAAAGCCATACTCTCCGTGAGACCAAAACTTGTAATTGACGGCGTCCCCCTCACGGAAGAGGACATAAGGTACCTTCTCTCCCAGACCGAGGGTCTCGCTTTTTTGAAAGGCAAGTGGATTGAGGTCGACCATGATAAGCTGAAAGAACTTTTAAAGAGGATGGAGGAAATTCCCGGCGAGATGACGCTCTTGGAAGCTCTCAAAATGGAGCTGAAAGCCGAAAACGGGAATGAAGATGACACTGAAGAAATATCCAACGGGAAATGGGTGAACGACTTTTTTGAATCATTCAAAAAGCCCGAAAAAAACAAGGCTGTTGCCGTACCGAAAGGTCTCAACGCGACTCTCCGGCCTTACCAGAAGGTGGGCTACGGTTGGCTTAGGCAAATGTCTAAGTGCGGCTTCGGAGCCTGCCTCGCGGATGACATGGGACTCGGAAAGACATTGGAGGTCCTCGCGTACCTTGAAAAACTGAGAGAAGAAAACCCGGACGCCAAAAACCTCCTCATTGTCCCCGCTTCTCTTGTCGGAAACTGGCAAAAAGAAGCCATGAGGTTCGCGCCAAAAATTGAGGTTCTGCCCCTACACGGAGCGCCATCCGCAGAGCTTAACGAAAAACTCAAAAAAGGTCCCGCATATCTCACCATCACCACATACGGCATGGCCGCGAGGCTCCAATCACTCAAAGAGATTCAATGGGACACGCTAATTTTAGACGAAGCGCAGGCAATAAAAAATCCCGGCACGAAACAGACGCACGAAATAAAAAAAATTAAAGCCGAAAGCCGCATCGCCATGACAGGCACTCCCATTGAAAACGATCTTTCCAACCTGTGGTCCATATTTGACTTTCTCAACAAGGGGCTTTTGGGCACAATTTCAGAGTTTTCCGGATTTTTGAAATGCCTTGACGACAGTCCCACGGGCTACGCAAGACTCAAAAACATTGTTTCACCGTTCATACTGAGACGCCTTAAAACGGACAAAAAGATAATATCCGACCTTCCCGACAAATTCGAGAGCGTGGACTACGTATCTCTCACAAAAAAACAGGTCGTGCTTTACAACGAAGCTCTGGATGAGCTCGAAAAGAAGATGATGGAAGTCGACTCCTTTGGCATTAAGAAAAAAGGAAACGTCCTCGCCACACTCACAAAACTCAAACAGATATGCAACCACCCCGACCAGTATCTCGGAGAGGGCGCTTACGACTCCGAAGAGAGCGGAAAGATGCAGATGCTCAGAAAAATCTGCGAGACCATCTTGGAAAAAAGAGAGCGGGTCATTGTCTTCACACAGTTTAAGGAAATAATTCCGGCTTTATCGGACCTTTTAAAAGACGTCTTCGGGAAAGAAGGCTTCATATTGCACGGAGCGACCCCGGCAACGAAGAGAACCGAAATGGTCGAAAGGTTTCAAAGCGACGAATACATACCTTATATGGTGATATCTTTGAAGGCCGGAGGCTTCGGTCTGAACCTCACGAACGCCAATCACGTCGTGCACTTTGACAGATGGTGGAACCCCGCCGTTGAGAATCAGGCGACCGACAGAACGTACAGAATAGGTCAGAAAAAAACTGTCATAGTCCACAAACTCGTCTGTGAGGGAACGATTGAAGAAAAGATAGACGGGCTCATAAATTCCAAAACCGAACTCGCGGAAAACGTCATAGGCGAAAGCGGCGAGGAATGGATAACAGAACTCGAAAAAGACGAACTCATGAATCTACTAAGACTTGAAAACGTCAGTGAATACGGAGAATGACATGGGATACGACGATTACTTCAGCCAGCCTTCCAAATATGAGCTGGAAAGAAAGAGTGCGGCTTCCAGAATGCAGGCCGAAAAAAGCGGTAAAACGATGGAGCCCGTCATAATAGAAGGCAGAAAAATCACCAAGACCTGGTGGGGAAACGCATGGTGCGAAAACCTTGAAAGATACGCCGACTACGAAAACAGGATAGCGAGGGGAAGATCGTACGTGAGGTCCGGCACTGTCATAGACCTCAAAATCGACAAAGGACGAGTCGAAGCGAAAGTACAGGGCTCCAGAAGGACGCCGTACAAAGTTCTCATCATGATAGACCCCCTCTCTGATGAAAAAACTAACGCCATAATCGAAAAATGCGGCAAAAAGATACAGACGATGGAAGGCCTTCTCAAAGGCGACATTCCTCCCGAGATGCAGGACGTCATACTGGGAAGAGATGGCCTCTTCCCTTCCCCTAAGGAAATAAAATTCAACTGCTCCTGTCCGGACATAGCCTATATGTGCAAACACGTCGCGGCTGTTTTATACGGCATAGGAGCGAGATTCGACGAAGACCCAATGCTGTTTTTCATTCTTCGCGGAGTTGACCCGAGCTCGTTCATAGAAAAAGCGGCTAAAAGCAAAGTGGACGACATGCTCGCGAACGAGTCGAACCCCTCTCCCCGCATAATTGACGATGATGACGCATGGAAAATCTTCGGGCTGGAATGACACCGGTTTGCCGCATACAAAAAAGCCCGGCGCGAAACCGGACAACATCTCTTATATTTTGGAGCCGCGAGGGCTATCGGACTTTTACACGCCATGGTTAATTTTAACCATGGAGAATTTATCACGGCAAAATTTTAAAAAGGAAATTTTAAATGAGGCATTTTGCCTCATTTAACATAAATAGCTATAAACATGCGGACGGCCGAATATGTAGCGGTACGTATTAATTTCATCGCTGAAAACTCATTCACTCTCATAAGTTCATGCGGAAATCCGAAAAAAAACAATGTCTCAGCCGTATATGTTCTTTTTGAGAATCGCGCGTCCCTTTGTCTTCTTTCCGGCGACCAGTCTGAAATATTCGGATAAAACCTTGTTGGAGGAGACGATGTTGGATACAGGTCTTAGAACATTTGGCGTGACGGATTCATCAAGGCAAAATGTCGAGTCAACGGGGAATTTGATCTCCTTTGACCCTTTTTTGTTTGTCACCCTTGAAACAGGGCGAAGATATGCGTATGTCTTGCCTTTTAACTCCACGGTCGCAAGTTGTTCGTAAATGACGTTCTGTCCGGGATAATACTCCAGTTCAAAGGTTTCATGTCCTTCTGGATTCCAGAGGATCTCTTTGAGGTCAACCTCCTCCACGCTTTCAATATCGGCTTTTACATCCTCTGACAAAGAAAATTCGTCCTTTTCCTCTCTGACTTCTTCGTCATCCGCGAAAATATCTTCTTCTAACCTGTTATCATCTTCATAAGCCATATGGATAATCTCCTTGTCAAAACTTACGCACACAACGTTGCAACAGCCCACGCATTATAAACCAAACGTGTCAAACATCAAAAGAATATATGATTCAAGCTGATATGTCAATTTATTGGACCATTTTGCATAAGTCTCTACAAGACCGAAAAAGGCCAAAATGGAAAAGTTAGCATGGCCAAAATGGAAAACCACTTTGGCCCATCAATCTTAAATTCTTACTACAAGAATATTTTACCCGGCATCAGTAGGTAATGCCGGGTATACATTATAGTCAGAACTAACTCCAATCCATCAACGCTATCAAAAGATATAATTTCTTATCACATTCGTGAAGCGAAGGATTCACGCACCGGGCGGATATTGTCAATGTTTCGATTGAGTCTATTATCACATAGAAAAGATCCGTTGAATCATACTTTGACAAAATGAGAGTTCCGGTGTTGTCAGCGGCAGAAATTGTCACGGT
>JAJQAJ010000092.1 GCA_021203865.1 Clostridia bacterium | reverse complement strand
TACACTATTTTGTGGAATCTCGCAACAAAAACCAACACTGTGCAAATAGGGGCTTTTTTTTTTCTTATGCCCTTTTCACTGCTTCCCTATTTCTTTCCCATAGAGAGCCGAAACAATGTCGGAATATTTGGTCATGTTCTGATAAGACTTCATCTGCACGCTGTCTTCAAGGTCGGCAAGGTGCTTCGACTGCTCTTTGGACACCTTTGTGGGAATGTCTATTTCGACCGTGATGTAGAGGTTTCCCGTACCGTTCACGGTCCTTACTCCTCTTCCCCTCAAAGTGAATCTCGTGCCGCTCTTCGTGCCTTCCGGAATAGTGAGCTCTATTAAGTCATCCACCCCGGGAACCATTATCTTACCGCCTAAAACCGCTGTTTTGTAGGATATGGGGACGGTGGCGGAGAGGTCTTTGTCGTTTCTTGAAAGGAGTTTATGCGGTTCTATCGTGAAGTGTATGTAGAGGTCTCCGGGGTCGCCGTTCGCCACGGCGTGACCATAGCCTCTTTTTATCATGTTGGAATCCCTGTCGACACCCGCGGGAATGTTCACGCTGAAAGACGCCTCTTTCGTGAGAATGCCTCTCCCCCTACAGTCGGGGCATTTTTCCAGTATTCTCTTTCCGCTGCCCTGACAGTCGGGACAAACCTGGGTCTGGATTGTCTGACCGAAGACCGTCCTCGTCTGAACGCGCACGGCACCCTGTCCGCCGCATTTTTTGCAGGTTTCAAGTGACATGCCGCCCTTCGCTCCTGTGCCCCTGCAGGCGGGACATGACTCATTATGGGAGTACCTGACATCCCTCGTGCAGCCTTTTATGGCATCCAAAAAAGACAGCCTTATCGTGTATTCCAGGTCGGCGCCCCTCACTCTTCTCGGACCTCTGCCGGCACCGCCGAAGCCTCCGCCGAATCCGCCCCCGAACATTGAGTTTATGATGTCCTCAAACCCGCCGAAACCCTCCGCGCCGCCGCCGAAGGGGTTGCCGCTCATCCCGGGATGGTCAAGTTCATAGTCGTACTGCTTGCGCTTCTGTTCATCGGAGAGCGTGGCGTTCGCCTCGTTTATCTCTTTGAACTTTTCCGCCGCCGCGGCGTCGCCCGGGTTGAAATCCGGGTGGTATTGTTTCGCGAGCTTTCTGTACGCGGACTTTATTTCATCCTGGCTGGCGTTTCTCTCGACACCGAGGATCTCATAATAATTTTTGTCTGCCATGATTTAAAACCCACTTTACGGCGCACCTTTCGGTACGCCGTAAATGTCGCTTTTCTATTTTTTTCAGTGTTGGTTGAATTCCGTGTCGTCGCCGCCGGTAAATCCGCCGTCCGGACCCGCGCCTTGGCCGCCGCCCTGCTGATAGAGTTTGGCGATGACGGGCTGGATGTCCCTGGAAAGTTTCTCGCTCGCGGCCTTAATTTTATCGTCGTCTCCGCTCTCGAGCTCCCCTTTCGCCTCAGCTATGGCGTCGTCACAGATTTTCTTGTCCTCATCCGTGAGTTTGTCGCCAGCCTCTTTTACGGTCTTTTCAAGGCTGTCTATCATGCCTTCCAGATTGTTCCTATTGTCGACCGCCTCTTTCCTTTTTTTGTCCTCCTCGGCGTATCTTTCCGCGTCCTTCACGGCCGCGTCGATGTCTTCCTCAGAAAGGTTTGTGGAGGACGTTATGGTTATGTTCGTGCTTTTCCCGGTCCCCAAATCCTTCGCCGTGACATTGACTATGCCGTTCGCGTCGACGTCGAACGTCACCTCAATTTGAGGCACGCCTCTCGGCGCGGGAGGAATGTCCGTCAGCATGAATTTTCCGAGCGACTTATTGTCTCTCGCGAACTTCCTTTCGCCCTGCAAAACGTTTATCTCCACTCCCGGCTGGTTGTCCGCCGCAGTCGAGAAGACCTGGCTCTTCTTGACGGGGATTGTCGTGTTCCTGTCAATGAGGGGCGTGGATATCCCGCCCAAAGTCTCAATGCCGAGCGTGAGCGGCATGACGTCGAGAAGAAGGACGTCTTTTACGTCTCCCGACAAAACTCCCGCCTGATAGGCAGCTCCCACGGCGACGCACTCATCGGGGTTGATGCCGCGGAACGGCTCCTTTCCGGTGACGGCCTTGACTCTTTCGTACACCGCGGGAATACGGGTGGACCCCCCGACGAAGATAACCTTGGAAAGGTCTGAATAGCTAAGCCCCGCGTCGGCCATGGCCTTTCTCATGGGCTCTATTGTCCTATCTATGAGCTCGGACGTCAGAGCGTCGAATTTCTGTTTTGAAATGTCTATGTCAAGGTGCTGTGGCACGCCTTCAAGGGACGATATGAAGGGAAGGTTGACGTTCGTCGTGCTCATGCCGGAAAGCTCGATTTTGGCCTTTTCCGCGGCCTCCTTGAGACGCTGCATCGCGGCCCTATCCTTGGATAGGTCAATTCCCGTCTCCTTTTTGAAACTGTCCACCATGTATTCTATGAGCTTGTTGTCGAAGTCGTCCCCGCCGAGATGTGTGTCACCGTTTGTCGCGAGAACTTCCACCACCCCATCACCTATGTCAAGGATGGAGACGTCGAACGTGCCGCCGCCGAGGTCATAGATCATTATTTTCTGGTTTCCTTCCTGTTTGTCGAGCCCGTACGCGAGCGCGGCGGCCGTGGGCTCGTTTATTATTCTCAGAACTTCGAGCCCGGCGATTTTCCCGGCGTCCTTCGTCGCCTGTCTCTGGCTGTCGTTGAAATACGCGGGGCACGTGATGACGGCCTGGGTGACCTTCGTGCCGAGGTAACTCTCGGCGTCCGTTTTGAGCTTCGTGAGGATCATCGCGGAGATTTCCTGAGGTGAATATCCCTTGTCGATGTCGACTTTGTAATTTTCGCCCATGTGGCGCTTTATGGAGCTCACCGTCTTGTCAGGCTGAGATATGGCGAGCCTTTTGGCAGCCTGTCCCACAATGCGGGAGCCGTCGCTTTTGAAGGAAACGACCGACGGCGTCGTCCTTGAACCTTCGCTGTTGGCTATGACCACGGGTTCACCGCCCTCCATCACCGCCACGCAGGAGTTTGTCGTTCCCAGATCTATTCCGATTATTTTTGCCATGATTTTATCTCCTTTTCTACTCAGCTTCCACTGTCACAACTACCTGCGCGAAACGAATGACTTTATCGCTCGTCCGATAGCCTTTTTTCAAAATCTGTTTTATGGTCTGCGGCTCTTCCCCTTCCCCGCAAGGTACGGATATCACCGCTTCCGCCACATCCTCATGGAACTTGTCGCCGACATTCAAAGGCACCTCGCTAACTCCCATGCTCTCTATGGCCGCGCCAAAGTTTTTAATTATCTTCTCTATGCCCTCTTTCGTCTTGTCGTCCGCGGCGTCCAGAGCGTATCCGAAGCTGTCCGCGACGGGAAGAATTTTTAAAAGCGCGTCGCTCATGCCCCTTATGTACGCCTCCGACGTCGCCGTGGCGTTGCGCTTCCGGAAATTGTCATATTCGGCTGAAACGTTGTACCACTTCCGCTTGTAGTCATCGGCGAGCGCCGTCATCTTTTCAAGCTCGGAGGGCTCTTCCGGTGTTTCTTCTTCTGCGGACTCTTCCGCCTCGACCGCCTCTTCCTTCGTCTCTTCCGCTTCCTGTTCCTTTTCAGTCTCTTTCTTTTTAGCCATGTCAAAACCTCAAAAAAACTTTACAATATCTTTATAAAGCGCAAATCGCTCTTTCAAACAACAAACACTGACATTTTGTGTTTTTTCTTCTTTCGCGCATGAAAAAAGCGCCCCCGGCGCTTTATCACTTATTTCAGTCTCTCGCTCCCCACAAAGGCTTCGCCTCGCATCCGGACCAGTCTCTGTCCCAACCGGAGGGAGCTTTCGTGGCAGCGCATTTGATTTTGAGATTTGAATGACACCCGGAAAAAACTCCTTTTCCAAGGCTTTCCACGCCGAATGGAATGAACACCTCTCTAAGTCTTCTACAACCCGCGAACGCGCGATCGCCGATTTTGGTGACGCTTTTGGGAATTACCACCTTTTCAAGTGATGAGCAGTACGAAAAGGCACTTGACCCAATGGTCACAAGCGACGAAGAAAGCTCAATTTCAGAAAGCGACTGACAGTACATGAACGCGTCCTGACCAATTTCTTTGAGCTCGGAAGACACGCCCGAACCGCCGTAGAAGTTGATGTCGGACAAAAGCCCGCATCCCGCGAACGCACCGGCCGAAATATTTGTGACGCCCGAAGGAAGCTCGACATAGTTTAAGTTTTTGCAAAAGGCGAACGCCCTTTCGGGAACGGCCTTTATCTGCGCGGGGAGCTGCGCCCACATGAGCCTTTCGCAGAACATGAAGCACTCTCTCATCATGACCTCCAAAGACGGAGGGAAAGAAACGGAGTTCAAATTATAACAGCCCGAAAAGGCTCTCTCCCCGATTGAACGAAGATTGGAAGGAAACTTCACACTCGTGATGTCGAGCTGGTTTTCAAAGGCTCTCTCTTCCACCGACATGACGCCAAGCGACTTCGGGATGTTCATCTTGGAGCCGCCAGAGGTGTCATAACCCGTAAGCTTCAAGTTCTGGACCTTGAAAAGCGACTCGTCCTGCGCATTCTCGTCATTGTCACTTTCACCAACGAGGTCTACAACAACAAACGACTCGCCGCAGTGGGGGCAGGTTTTCACCATGCCTGGTCTCACAACGCCGTCCCTTATGATGTCACTGGATCCGCAGTTGTCACAGATTATTCTTTTTAGTTTGAGATCCATGGCTTTCTCTCCCTTAAATTTCAGACACCGAATATGAGCTTTGCTGTATCCACCCAATGAAGAAGACCGTACGATATCTCTTCATACTCACTCTCATCCTTAGCGTCTGAAAGCGCCTCGAGTGCGGCCGACATCGCCGCGTTGAATACGGCTTCGTATTTGTACTGGAAATCGCGGAAGTCCCCGCCAAACCTGTCCGGCATGACGGCACGACAAAAAGAGGGATCGACAAGATTTCCACGCATCTTTAAAACATACGGCCTTAAAGATTTGGAACATGTCCCGGCTTTTTCTTCTATTTTGTCCTGCAAATCCTTATAAAGCTTTCTGTCTATCATTTCCCCTCCGAAAAGCCGCGAGCTTTCGCGGCCCTGACATATTTTGACGCTTGGTCGTCCATCCACAGCCTGTCAAGCTCGTCAAGGCAAGACGAGGCCATCCTAGGATTCCTCTTCGCGTCAACGCCGGTTTTTCTTTCTGCCCACATCTCGGCTTTCTTGACGGTTTTGGTAATTTCCTCCATGAGCTCGTCGGAAAATATGAGGTATGAATAGACGAGTCCGTCCCGGCAGGCGCGAATGGCTTTCACAACGTCCGCCGCGAGACTAAATGAGTCAGCCGACGAATCGTCAAGGACGTTTCCCGCTAAAGTTTCTATGTATTTAAGAGCGTTTTCAGCCTCTTCCAGCCAGTCCGCGGCGTCGGTGGCTATCTCATACGTGTCACCGTTGGGAAATTTTCTGCCTTTGAGATACACCTCCCTTATGAGGCGCGTCTGAATGCCGGAAATCGACCCCGCGTCTTTTTTCAAAGCGCCTAGAAAAACCCTCGTGTCTTCAGCGCATTTTATGACCGCCCCGGAAAATCCGACCGCGCCGGAGGATTCCGGCACGGATTTAGAAAGCTCGCGAACCCTGTTTTTCCTTTTGAGAATCTCCGACGAGCTGGGGGCTTTCGCGGCCTGGGCGATTATGTCCTTCGCGACGTCCACGAGATCCGACAAAAGAGCGCATGACTTCTTGTCGGCGCCGCTATTCAGAATATACGACGTCAGAGAAAAAATGAGCCCGAGATTGTCCTCATAGACGTCCATCCACATGCTGCCAACTCTCTCAGCTTTGTTGAACCCGCATTTTATGAGACCGCTGGATGTCAAAATGTCGTCTATGTTTTCCGAAGTGATTTTCATGTGCGAAAACTCCGTCAGTCTTTGTATTTCTCGTTAAGGAGCGACAAAAACGCCTCGGCTGTCGTATCACCGCTTTCCATAAGCTTGTTGAAAAGAAGATACGCGTCATCTATATAAAAAAGATAACTCTCATTCCCTCGCGCGTCCTTTCCGTTGAAGGCGCCCTGCACGATGTCGGAAAGTTCCTCACCGCCGTTCGGGTCAAAAAGTGAAGCTATGTTTTTGAGCCCCGCCTCGGTTTTGGAAAAATTCGCGCCAAGCGCGCCGGACGAGATGTCCCTTTTCATGTTTTTTGCCGAGCTGTTTTTGTTGCAGAAACAAAATATGACCTTTTTTGCCCCGGCAAAAACACGGGCCGGGTCATCGTAAAAGACGGAAAAATCAAACGCGCCGTTATTTCTTTCTCCCTCAAGCGCGCAAAGAAGCGAACCCCTGTCAGCGCTGCGAAGATTATCCATAAACTCACGAAGCCTCATAACATCGCTTTGCGTCACCTCATACATCCCAAAAATAGGCGTCCTCGCCGCGGATTTTTGCGTGCACGTTTTTAAAATTTCAATAAGTGAGTCAATTTTGGGTGATAGGGCCTTCGCCGTCTCGTCGCGGACTATTTTATAATCGAAGTTTAGGCCCGCCAGCTCTTCACCAAGTTTTTTGTTCGTCGCGTCGACGCCGTAGATGTTCCCCTTCCTATTCGACACAAACTCGGAAGGCGCGGAAAGATACATGTCCTTCATGTAGTTTACGGCCTTTCCCAAAATCATTCTCACTTTTTCTTTCGCGGCCTCAGCGGGCATTTTCTCGCCTTTCAGGGAATAATATTTTGAATAAACCTCGTAGATGTTGTTGTTATTCTTCCTGTCAATTATGCCCATGAAATACCTGTACGCGGTCCTAAATCTCCCGAAGCCGCCCTGGCCCAAACTCACGTACCCTTTATAGTAATAGTATCCCATGTCCACGATGGCCTCGGGGTGATAGGCGTTCGCGGCCCTCTCGCAGTATTCGAGAGCTTTTTTTCTATACGTTTCTATTTTTTTATTCCTCTTCTCTTTCTCTTTGGGGTAGGCCTCTGGCCTAGACGCCAGCTCCAGGTATGAAAGATAATATGTCTCGGAAAGTTTAAAATCTGCCTCTTCCTCCTCTCCAACCGCGAAGTCGTCTTCCCCCGGCGTCAGGGATTTAAAGCATCTCGGACAGACGATGTCCCCGTTGAAAAGTTCAAGCGCTCTCTTAAACTCCAGTCTGCATTTCCTGCATTTCATTTTTTTACTCCCCCTCCTCTCCGTCTTGGACTATGGTGTATGACGCTTCAAGCGAACCTGTCACCTCGTAATTTTCCTCGCCTCCGGGATACGTCAAGGTTATTTTAACCTTGTACGACCCGGCGTCCGTAGGCTCATATGTAAGCTCCCCGCTTCCACCTCCATCATAATACGTGTATGTGAAGCTTATGGTCTCCCCGTTTGATGATGTAATAGTCGCCGTGGGATGTTTTACGTCATCGGAAGAGGAATACGTTTCGTCATTCGTCCATAAAATCGTTATCACGGCCTTATTTATGGTGAAATCTTGCGTCGCGTCGTAACTCCCCGAAAGCGTGTAATTTGAGTCCGTGAGAGTAATTTCCACGGTCACGGTGTACGTCCCGGCGTCCTTAGGAGCGCCGCTTATCGAGTCCCCGTCCTTTATAGCATATGAATAGGTGAGATTATAAGAAGGAGAACCGCCATCAAACGCCACGGAAGCTACGGGCGAATGCGTGTTTCCGTCGTATGTGAACGTTGTGTCAGCCCATGTGATAGTTGCAGTCACTCCAAGAGGAGTAATTTCAAAATCTTTCGTGCTACCGCTAAGTACATAGTTTGAGTTTCCGCAGCTTACTGCCACCCGGTAACTTCCGGCATTCACGGGCGCCGAATACGACGAATAAGAAGTTCCGTTTATCCCACTGTACCAGACGCTCAAATTAAGGATGTCAGAAGAGTACACGGTGCCGGTGTAAGAATACGTGGGAGCTTGGCCTAGACCGTTGTACGTGAAGGTGCCACCCGACCATAAAATCGCGATAGTCGCCGCATTTATGGTGAAATCTTGCGACGAGCTGTAACCCTCCGAAAGCGTGTAATTTGAGTCCGTGAGAGTAACTTCCACGGTCACAGTGTACCCCCCCCCGGCGTCCGTAGGAGCGCCGTTTATTGAGTTTCCCCCCTTTATAGCGTATGAATAGGTGAGATTATAAGAAGGAGAACCCTCATTAAACGCCACGGAAGCTTCGGGCGAATGCGCGTTTTTGTCGTATGTGAACGTTGTGTTATCCCACGTGATAGCCGCAGTCACCCCAAGAGGAGTAATTTCAAAATCTTCCGTGTTACCGCTAAGTACATAGTTCGAGTTTCCGCAGCTTAGCGTCGCCCGGTAACTTCCGGCATTTACGGGCGCCGAAGACGATGAATAATAGGTCCCGTTTATCCCATCGTACCAGACGCTAAGGTAAAGTTCGTCAGAAGAGTACACGGTGTCGGTGTAAGAATATGTGGGAGCTTGGCCTTGACCGCTGTACGTGAAGGTGTCATTCGACCAAGAAATCGCGATAGTCGCCGCATCTATGGTAAATTTTTTCAAGCTCTCATTTAATGTGTAGTTGGAGCTTAGAAGTTCAAGCTCAAGTGTGTATGTCCCGGCGTTCATCGGAGCCTCGGAAGATGAATATGTCGCCCCCGCCAACGTCTCCCCGCTATATAGGGCGCTAACCAGGCCGCTTTCCGAATTTTGGTTACCCGTGATGCTCAATACGGGAGTTTGCGAGCTTCCGTTGTACGTTAAACTTCCACTTTTAAAGGTCACTTCAAGTTGAACCTTTTGTATTTCAAATTTTTGCGACGCGCTCAGAGTGTAGTTTAAGCTATTTGACTCCACCCACATGGTGTATTCTCCGGCGTTCGTAGGAGCAGTACTTTCCGAATACGCGCTTCCCGAATATGCCGTCCCGGTGTATGATATGCTAACCTGGCTGCTTTCGCCACTCACATAACCCTGCACACTATACGAGGGTCCATTGGGTGTTCCGCTATATTTGAGATTGTCGTAACCTGAAAATGTCACCGTAAGTCCCACCGGGTTTATGACGTAAGTTTGCGGCGTATCATTTACTATGACATAGTTAGTGTCATCGTATGTGACTTTGACGGTGTACGTCCCGGCGTCCTTGGGTGTGACCACTTCCCCCAAATACGTGTACACATATGTGTAAGTCGACTCCGCATCCGAGCCCTCAAGGTCGCTCGAGTTTATTTTCGCCGAGGCACCCACCGGATTTTCGCCGTTGTAACTTACGGTAAGATTTGACCACGTAACAGCAAGCTCTTTTTGGGATATGGTGAAATACCCTGCGTCCGACTCGTTAAATTTATAATTTCCGCTCTTATTTTCATCGCCCGACAAAGCCTCAACCCTGAGTGTTATAGTGTACGTTCCGGCGTTTTTCATGGAGCTAACCGTGCCATTGGAGCCATTTGGTCCCACATAAGACCATTCCACGGCGACGGTCACGATTTCCTCAAGCGAATCTCCCGTAGCGAGAGCGGAATATTCGTATACATCCGTGTCCGTGTAAGCCACGGCGTTGTAGGTTTTATTAAGGTTATTTTTAACCGATATAGTAAGCCCCATCGTAGCAATGGACCACGTTTCTGAGTCATTTCCCGTCTCAATCGTATAATTTTTTGCCCTATCCCCCAAAAGAGTCGCCGTGGCGGTATAACTTCCCGCGTTTACGTAAGAGTTCTCTGTATATGTGAGACTGACGAGCGCCCCATCCTGGTCTCTTGATTCGAGATCATTAATCGTCGCCTTGATTGTTTTTTGCGTCCCGTCGTAGGTGTATGAAGGGTTTTCCCAGGTTAAAGTTATAGTCTTTGGATTTATGGTAATGTTGCATGAAAGCGAGTCTTGGATTGTGTAGGTATAGTTTCTTAAAAGCCCCGCGTCCGTAAGGGATATCGTCGCGGTGTATGACCCGGCGTCTATGGGGACGCCGTCTGTAAGAGCGGAGCCCGAAACTGCGGTGTATGTAAAGTTCAGCGTCAAAACGTCTTCCAAACTATCCGTCGGCGCAAGGCCCGCGCCCGATGCCGCGTTATATTCCGTGTATGTGTACGTCTCCGAGTCCGTTACCGCGGTCCCGTCATAAACTCTTGAAATTGTTGTCGCCTCAATTGAGAAAGTTCTTTTGTTTATTGTGTAGGACGAAGAGCTGTTTTGTGTTATCACATAGTTTCCGGTGCGGTCGCCGCTCGCGCCCGCCGCGAGAGACGCTTGGATTTCATACGTCCCGGCATCCACCTTGTTCGCGTTTGTATATGATAGCGTCACATAGCTTATGTCCCTTGTCTTTAGCTCCGCAATTTTCGCCTCTATTGTGTGAGGTGAACCGTCGTACGTGAATGTATTGCCACCTTCCCATGTAAGAGACGTTGAAAGCGGGGATATTGAGTACGTACATGTAAGAGTGTCGGAATTTGTATTTGTGCCTTCCACCATTTCATAGTTTGAACTGTTTATTCCGACTGTAACTACGTACGTCCCGGCGTCCGTGCCGTATTCGCCGACATAAGTCCCATTCAACGTTGTGGAATATGTTAGTTTCACCGACCCCTCTTCCGCCGAAAGAATATCCGAGGTTGTGGCCGTGGGCCCCTGAGCTTCCGCGGAGTATGTGTAGCCCTCATTACTCCATGAAACGGAAACTTTTATTTTTTCTATTTCATAGCTATGCGTACATGTCTCGCTATTTAGGGTGTAGTTCGTGTTCTTCGTGGAAAGATAAACCGTATGCTCCCCCGCGTTCACCCCGCTGTCCGTCGAGCTCACATAAGCGAGCGTCATTTCCATGACCCCATTCGATGTTAAATCGTCGCTGCCAAGCAATGTGATTTCGTTTCCCCCAGCGTCTTTAAACCAATACGAGGGAAGAAGCTCGCCGCCCGTGTATGTGAGATTGTCTTGGTCTTTCCACGCAACGTACAGCTCATACGGCGTCACCTCGAATGAATATGAACTTGTTGAATTTGTGATGCTGTAAAGGTCAGAAAATTCGTTCAGCGAAGCCGAAACATTGTACGTTTTCGCGTCTTTTACGTTATTCGCGCCGCTTATCGTTATGTCCTCTATTACATCGTCACTGTTTATTATGCCGGATGTGCCTCCATTTGAGCCGGTGTTTGCCGACACGCTTACAGTTATTTGAGTTCCCGAATACACAAGATTTGTTGTCGAGTTTGTCGCCCAGGAAAGTTCTATGTCCCTTTTATTTACGGTAAGGTCTATGTACGTCGTGGCCGTGGTCTCAAGGGATGTTATGCTGTCACCTCCCGCCGTGACCGTCAATGTGTATCTTCCGGCATATGAAGGACTGATGTTTGTCAACGTGAAGCTGTTGCCATTTTGCTCTTTTGTTCCCATCGATTGGGCTGTACCTTCATATTCCCATAGATATACGATTTTTATGTTCTCGTCCGCGAAAGAGGCCGCAGAATTAAATTCAACTGTGTTGCCGTACCACGCTATGTTTCCCTCTTTGTCGGTGCCATACGAGGATATGACGGGCTCTTCCATCGTCCAAAAGGGCGCTATCTCCATTTTGTCATAGATTTCATTTTTAAATGTCGTAAATTTAGTTCCTCCCTCGCTCGTGCCTTTTTTCCACGAGAGAGTAAAGCCCGTCCTCTTTGAAACCTCGCTAAAAAGCCCGTCCGCGGTATTCTCGGTGACATACCGATATCCCGTACCTTGGAAATCGCGAGAAAGTTCTGGCTCTGTGTACATGCTGTCGTTACCTTCGTTTATCTTTATGGCGTAGACGTTCGTTATGTCCATCGAAACCCTTACGGAAGAATTTATTTTGGTCCCGAGAACGCTCCCGCCGCTTCCATTTTTTATGTCGGTTAAAATTAACTTGTCGAAATTACTGTAGCACCAGTAGAGGTCACTTTCGCTCGTCTCATCCGTGTGAGTCATGTACCCGAAAGAGCTGTAATTTGACAGGCTGAACGTCGAACCCTTTTTCCCGACCCAAACGCTCGGAATCTCTCTTCCTATCGAGGAAAGATATTGGTAGTCGAGGTCAATCGCGACATACACCTCACCCTCGTCCAAAATAGGCATCATTCTGTTCGCGAAATCGGCGTACACCTCGCCGTAGCGGGATGATGAGCTTCTCGCGAGACTATAAAAACTACTTCTGAAACTGTCCACGCTGCCTTTGTCGACGTATATGGAAAGCTCCTTTGCTATGTTGGAAAGCTCGGTCTTATTTGTGAAGCTGACGTTCGACGAACACTCCAAAACCACGGTGTCGACGCCGCTGTGCGTGAATATGGAGCAGTCTATGCCCGCAACTTTCAGACCGTTGAACTCATCCGGCACGACTATCGTGTTGCCTTTGCCGCTTAGAACCCCCGTGACCATGAGAGAGTCCTCGTCATCGTCATAGAAGCTGTATACCAGTGTGCGTTTTTCGTAAGTTCTCTCTTCGTTCTGGCCAAAAAAACCTCTCGTCGTCACAAAATACATGTAAAGTCCTGAGAGTACGACCATGATGACGGTGAGAATCGCGACGACGGCCGTAAAGCCTTTTCCACTGCCTTTCGCGTATATCGCGGAGACGAGAATACAGACAATGGAGACACCTTCCATCACGAGCCATATGACAAGCGACCACGTCGAGAATATCCTTGATTCTCCCAAAAACAAAACCGCGGTCAAAACCACCATGGCGAGCTTTATGGCGGCGTAGATTATGGGCGCCGTGAGCGCTCTTTTGAACCTAAAATTGGTTATCGCGGAAAGCGCGGTTATGACCGCGTCAATCGCGAGGAAGACCACGGGCATGGCGTAGAGAATGCCGTTCACGCCTTCGACGCCCATGACTATTATGCCGGTGAGGTCCGCCACACAGACCACGCCGGAGCATATCCAGATCCAGACAAGCCAGAGCCTGGATCCAACTATACGCTTGCTTATTTCGTTTACGTTTTTTGAACTCATCTCAAACTCCCGGCTTGTTTCTATTTCTTACCACCTATTTTCACGGCCGGCGATATGTAGCCTCTGTCCTGCAAATCGAGCTTGTCGAACTTGTAGTATCTGTCGCCCACGCCGAACACGAGAATCGCCGAATTCTCAAAGCAGACGTGCCGCGCGCGGAGCGCCCTTATGCGCGCACCCATTGGAAGCACCCTGCAGTAAGCCTTGTAGAGCCCGCCGTCGTCATTTTCCCGCGTGGCGGAGCGGCATGTGGGACAAAGTCCGGAGGATAGGTCCTTCTCCTCATACGAAAGAGCGCAGAGCCTGCATTTTCTTTCGTTTTCGTTCGTCACCATTCGAGAGGTGAGAACGTTGTGGAAAAGTAATGACGTGGGCCGCGCCGTGCCGTCGTAGGGGTCTTTATAGACTATCTCGGCATAGCGGCAGTCCCTGCAATACATCGTCTTCTCCTCTCCCTCATCGCCGAAGATTATGAGCTGCGATTTGCAGACCAGCCTCTCGCACGCGGCCGAGGACAGCTCTTTCGCCCTGCCGCATGTGGGCAAAACCGTGAGATGTTCAAAGAGGTTACAGCCTTCAAGGGTGCCTTTTTCTTTGAGACCCAAAAGATACCTTTTCATGCTCTCGCGATCTTTCACGGGTTTTTGGGTTTCCGCGTCCTTTTCGTATATGCATACGGGCTCTTTCGGCTCACGGCCCGCCGCGAATTTGAAGTTGTTGTTTTCGACTATCCTCGAACCCAGCCCGCAGTTAATGCACCTTAGCGATATGCCGTTTATGTTGTAATTGAGCTCAAAGACTTCCTGTTGGCGGAAGGAAGCTCTGAATTTGAGCGTGGGCCAGTTGACCTTGGCGACGCTTAAAAGCTTTATGCCCTTGCAGTCGAGATGAAGCTCGTCGCTCACCCCCGTGGTCTGGCCTTTCGCGAGTGTCTCCCGGCTCGTGTCGGTCAAAAACCTGCAGCGGTTGAATATCTCGTCGCCGCTATCGCCGTTGAAGTCCTCGTCGAGCTTTATTCTGATCTCACGGTTGGTCATGTCGAGATCTCTCTCATTAGACCCGCCGCCGGAGCCTTTTTCCATGGAAAGGTTGGTCTTTATCGCGCCGTCTATCTCCTTCGCGACTTCCCTGTCCATAATTGTGAGTTCGTTGCTCCCCTCATCGAGCTTGTAGTAGACGTAGCATATGAGCGGCATGGGCTGCCCCACGCCCAAAGTCGCGTCCACGCGAAGTTTCGCGCGATAATAGACCTCTGATGACCTCGTAAGACACGCCGCGTCAAACGTGAAGACTTCCTCGCCTTCCGGGACGTGAAGTTCGTCCCTCATGAGGTCCCCAAAAACCGACAGAAAGTCCCTGCACTCACGCTCATACGCGTTCCCGGACATCTGGTCGTTTATGTAGAACTCGACGGAGTAGTATTTCCTGTGATACGCCGCCGCCACCCTGTCACGCATGCCCGCCCAGTCGGAGTCGGGAGATTCAAGCGCTTCGCCGTATCTTAAATTTTTGAACCATGTGGCGCCGTCCTCTTCAAAACCTATTTTGAGCCTCGATGAGTCGGGCTCGGAGCTTAGCTCATATGTTCTTATGTATTCTCCGCTCTTTTCGGAACTATACCTAAACGACACCCTTCCCTCCGACACGTCGCTTATGGATATCGTGAGCGCCGAATCGTCGGAGATGTTCTCATAGAATGGGCTGGAGCTCTCGTCCCCGGCGCAGTTTTTACGCTCGTTTTCATAGAGCGCGAGAATGCTCTTAAAAAGCTGCCTGTTGATTTCGTTGTCGGTGACTTTTATATGCGTCTCATAGCTTCCTGCCATCAGTTGCCTCCCTTTCCGGACTCTTTCAAAATCCTTTCTATATCACCGACGTTTTCGGCCTCGTCTTCCAAAATGTTACAAAAACACGAGCTTCCCGACCTGTCTATGTCCCAAAGGTACCCTATGTGTTCGGAGAACGTGCGCATGGGTACTTTTTCGAGCTTGCCAATCTCCTTCGCGCCTTTCGCCCTGCATATCGGGCACTCGGCGCCGCTCCACTCCTCATCGAATGTGAGTGTGTGAGGCCCGGGCGCACAGCCGAAGCCTTTCCCCACGTCCCTATTCCATTCCACGCAGTCTATGCACTCGTCAATGCTCTGCGCCATGGAAGCGGAGTCACTTTCCGGCATGCAGCGCGAACCTTTCACGCCGTTCAGACATTTTTCATAGTATTCGCACCTTTTGCCGGTCCCGTCGTCGAGGCACTTGTCGACGCACGCCGAATACGGGTCACCCGCGGCGAAGGCTTTTTTCGCCCCACAGTTCGGGAAGGCCTGCCTGAAAAGCCTGCAGTGGCTTATCACGCAAAGCTTGTTGCAAAAATACGTTCGATTGCCCTTTCCTCCGGTCGAGCACATGATCTGTCCCGCGGCGTCCATGCACTTATAGCCTTCGTCTCCCTCGCCTTTGCCGCGCAGGAACTTGTGGGTCTTGTCGACAGAGCAGACAAATTCACCGTTGTTTATCGGCGACATCAAAAGTCTGTCCCTCTTCGCATGCGAGTTTTCAAAGCCGCACATTATCCCGCTGCCGCGCTTGGCGACCTCTTCGCTATATGGCACTTCCTCCTCCTCGTCGGAAAGCCCCCCGGCGCTGTTGAGGGGTGTGACGTACATTTTTTTAGCCTTTATGTTTATCCTTGAAACACAGGCCGCTTTGCCGCTTCCCGTGGTCAGATTGAGAGCCTGCCTGTATGTGTCATATTCATTTTTGGACATTATCGTGACGTTGTTGCACTCGGAGCAGCGTATCGTCACCATTTCGGAATCGTTGCACCCGGAAAGGATGGTCGCGTCGCCGTTGTTGACGGCAAAAAGGCCAATCCTTGTGAAATACGCGAGCGCGTAGCCTTCCAAATCGTTCATGTCGGCAAGAGAGTAGACCGTGACGTCACTTCTTTGACCCAAACGGAATATTCGTCCTATCTTCTGTTCCATGTCGACGGGGTCGCAGGAAACCTGGAAGTTTACGATGACGGAGGCTTTCTGGAGGTTGGCGCCGTGCGTGAACCCGCCCTTGACGACGAGCACGCAGCCGGCGTTTTCATCATCATCAAACTCGGCTATTTTTTCGTCCGTGTCCCCGCCGGAGGCCTCTATCGCGATTATCTTCCTTTCGTGAAGACGCGCCCTTAGCTCCCTTTCAAACTTGTCATAGTAGCTCTCCTCGACGGTGCCGTCAATCCGCGTCACAGCGTTATTCGTCGCTCTACCGTAATCAAAGAATATTATTATCCTCGAACCCTGGTGCTTATTTGAGTCCAAAATCTTCATGAGATAATCGAACTTCACACCGAACATGTCCTCTTTTGACCTAAATTCATAGGGCATGAGAAGATTAAACTGCCCGGCAAATCCCGTAGGCGCGGCCTCGTAAACGCTCTTGTCCGCGTCGGAGTTTCCTATTGTGTCGTCGAAATCTCTCAGCATGTCATAATAATAGCTCTCGTAGCCGTTTTTGAAGCCGGAAATGCCGTCCACCCTGTATTCGTCCTCAACGAATCTTCCGAAAAGACCTTTTAAAATTTCCGCGTAAAACGCCCTCGGAGTATAGTCGCCGATGCTACCAAAAAGACTTCCCCTCGTGCCGCCCCTTGAATCTTTTCTCAAAAGCTCAGGATAGTAAACTTCCGGGAATGACGAAAAAACTTTGCCGTAATCGAGCGCGATGTCACCATCCATTCTAAGCCCGCCTATGACGCCGCCTTTAAGGGCTCCCGGCTTCACGGGATAGAAATAAAGATTCACGGTCTTTTTTCTTCTCGATGAGCTGTTCCAGCCGGTTTCGCTGTTCTGGCGGATCATTATGAGGTTCAGAAGGTTTCTGTACGCCGAGGCCACGGACGCGTCCTCTCTGTCGCGGTTCATACGCCGCTCTTTCCTCTCCTCGGGCGAAAGCTTAGGCGCCAAATTTTTGCGGTCTTTTTCGTACCTGTTTCTTATGCCTAAAAAATCGTTTATGACGCGCTCTTTGGTAAAGGTGTTGGCCTCGTCAAACTCTTTGATTGTGCTTATTCCGTTTTCTTCCTTTATGGAAGGTCCGAAATTATTGAAATATTTCTCAAAAGCCCTGCGCATGCCGACGTTGACGTTGAGAGGCTGGAAATCATAGATCTTTTTGAGCATCACAAAGTCCGAGATGTTGTCCGCGCCGAAGCATATGTCCTTTGAATAGTGGTCAAACTCGCTGTTGTATTCGGCGCTGTGCTGCTCACTCGTGCCGTGGAAAAACTCCCCTGGGTCACCGCCTCTTCTGCATATGAAGTACCAAAGCGGGAACATGCCTTTAAGGTTGCCGTCGTGCGGGGTCGCAGAAAGAAGCAGACAGTAGCATTCATTGCCCGTGCCGTCCAGCCTTTTTTTCTGTATCATGTCGGAAAGAAGTCCCATGGCCGCGATGTTCTTTTCATTGCATAGCTCATGCGCCTCGTCGACTATTATCATGTCGAATATGCAGCCGGAGGAAAACGTCCTGTCCATCGAAAGATGTTTGAAAACTTCTAGGTCGACAAGAATCGGCCTCGTCGGGCGTCTGCCGTTGACCTCTATGCAGTCCGACCATTTGAAGCCGGAGGAAAGCGCCTCCGTCACACCATCTTTTCTTACGCTGAATCCTTCATTTTCCTTCTTTATGACGACAAGTGTGCTCCCCAGTCCGAACTTTTTGCATATGACGTCTTCCCAGGACGCCATGACCTCGCTTATCGCGACAATGAGAAGCGTGCCCACCTTGCCGCGGTAGGTAAGCTCCGACAAAACGACGCCAGCCTCAAAGGTTTTTCCCGAGCCGACGACGTCGGCGAGAAGTCCGAAGCCTCTCAGGTTTTCCAAAAACATCTGGGCGGCTTTTTTCTGGTGGTCCAAAATAACGTCGGCAAAAGCCCCCGACCCGTGAAGAGTTCTCTTTTTTTCTATGCCGTAGCCGTATGTGCCGTCTCCTCTCGACTCATACGCCGACGCGGCGATTTTGAGAGACGAAAAATCATCGTACCCGTCGAGAACGTCTATGGCTTTTTCCATTTCCGCGACGTATCCGTTGTACTCCTCTATGTCACCCCTCACGTCTCCGGAGGCCTCGTTGAATTTGTCCCTCACACCCGTGAAGCTTATGTCTTTTTCTTCAACTTTTTTTTCGTCTGCCATGTCCACCTCTTATATGGGGGTCGCGAATTTGAAATCCGACGCCTTGAAGTCAACCATTATGTCCTCCGCGCTCACGGTCGCCGTCCTCCTTACGCCGCCGTCCATGTACTCAACGCCTATCTTTTTGTCGAGGTTTCTATCTATGTCGTTGTCAACGAACGGAATGACGTTCCCCTCTTTGTCTATCTTCACACCGTACACGCAGTAAAGCGATGTGCTGGGAGTGAGAACGTTCGTCACGGGATGCCCCCTGTCCTTGACGAAAAGACAGATTTTGGACTTATCATCCCCGCCGACTCTCGATTTTTCCCTGCCGCACACGACGAAGTCTATGCCGAGCATCTTCCTTATCGCCGCGGCCTCGTTTTCCTCATCGTTGAAGGTACCGCTCCTTCCCGATGGGTCGCCGTATGGCATGAAAAGATACGGTCCGCTGTCGTCCGGGGAATCGAAGTATTTAACCTCGAATTTTCCGCTCCTCTCGTGATCTAGGTGTTTATTTTTTATGTCCTCGCTCGTGAGCGAAGTTTCGTACATTATCATGGCCTTCGTCTCGGCGGAATTGACGGTGAGCTTGTCGAATTTAAACTCCAGAAAGTTCCCGTCAGGCGTGATGGCGGGGTTGCCTTCAAAGCTTAAATCGGTGCCCCTATCAACGAGCACGGAAAAATGCGATTTTCTGTACTGCGGCACGGCTGACGTCCTCCACTCAAAGACCGTGCCGTACGTCTTCGTCAGAAGCACTTTGATGTCTATGCCCAAAAGCCCTATCATGGCACCGCCCACGGCCGGGGAATACGAGTACATGTCCCTCTCCCGGAAAGCGTAAGAATCTTTCGAGGAATGAAGCCCCACAAGACACTCCATGAAGCTTTCCACCTCGTACGACTTGCCCTTCTTTTTTAGTTCGGCTTTTACGGCGGAAATGAGACCCACCGTGCCGGATACCCCGCCGCAAAGATACAGCTTTTTGACGTCTCTGTCCGCGTCGGCGTGGTCTGTCACCTCACCCAAAATGTAATCGGCTATCCTCGCCGCGATTTTGGAATTCGCGCCGGGTCTCTGCCTTTCTATGACGCCGCGTTCTATGCCTATGTCGGAGAGAAGTTTGTCCGCGGTGATGTTTCTGAAAACCTCGACGTCCCTTATGATACTGACGGGCACGCCCGCGGGGAAGTCTTCCCCGTGGTTTCTAGCGGAAAATATGGTCTTCGCGCTTTTTATGCTCTTTAAAAAGAGATAGTTCTTGGATTTTAAGCCGCGTTCGTTTATCCTCTCGCCTTCGCCGAAAGAGTTCGTGCCTATGTTCTCCTTGTCGATTATCGAACGCTCGAACGCCTCGCCTATCGCCTTGTCTATGTCGTTGCCGCCTATCTTTTCCGGGTCACTATGGCCCGTGAGCCCGTCTATTGAAACGCTGAGCTCGCCTTTTATCGTGTCGGAGCGCACCTTCGTCACAGATATGAACTCCTCGCCTATGTCAAAAAGCAGCGCGCACTGGCCGTTTCCTATCTTTCCGGAGTTCGCGGCGGTCATGGCGAGCGCTTTCGCGGAGCTTAAAAGTCTGATATTCTTGTCGCCCCTTATGCCGAATCCCAGTTTGACAAGCCGCTTTAACTCGGTTTTGAGGTCGTCGACGTCGTATTCGCCTTCCACCCCTGCCTGCTTGGCGATTTTGGGGGGATAGAGTATCGTGTATTTTAAGCCCGACGAGTTGAAGACATCCCCCGATGACGCCATTTCAGGCGATAGGTCGCGAAGGAACTTTTCCGCAATCTTCGCGACATACCTGAAAAAATCCTCTGACACACTCTTCGGAGTGGAGGACGGCGCCGTGAAATGAAGGGAGTCGTAGTATTTCTTTTTATCCTGTGGATACGTACCCTTGCCGTACCTTATATAATACTCCTCGTCAATCTCGTTGGTTATGGGAAACTCAAAGACCGGGAATAAATGCTCCTTTTCGTAAAAGTTCCTGTTCTTGTACACGAGGGAGACGAGGTCCTTTATTTTGACGACCGTGGAATAAGAGGTTTCACCCACTCTTCCTATCGAATAACCGTAGCGCCACGAGTCGGTTTCGTCCGCATAGTACGCTATGGCGGGGATGGCGGAATCGGAATATCCGGGCTCTATCACCCTCGATATCTTTTCCCCGTCCGCGTCCCTGTACGCGCAGGCTATTTTCATCGTGTCGCCGCCCAAATCTATGCAAAGATTTATGTCTTTTTTCATTGAAAGCCTCTCTCGTTTGTTAACGGAAATTATAGCATAACTAAGCCTTCAACGCAATATAAATTTGTTATTTTTAACAAATGTCAACTAACGGTTGACGCCCGCCGAAAAACGGGATGGATTTCAAGTGACAGTTTTGACCACAAAGATTTCTGTTTAAGTGACAATTTCTATGCACAAAACATATTGACATGTGTCTCCCGCAATGTAAAATCCGGCCCCAAAAAAACATGCCCGGAAAAAAATTAGATGCCGTCATGAACCCAACTAAAAAAGATATCGGTGCCCTGTCGCTAAAAGATAGGCGCGGCAGGGCGGCAAAACGTTCATAGTGCGGCATGCCGCAAAAAACTAATCCCCGATTTCACGGAAATCACCCCCGCGAACGACTTTTCGCGGGCGGAAGAATAGACAAAAAGCGGGACACGCCGATATTTCCCGACAAAAACGGCATCCGCATGCCTTCCCGAACGCTCCTCGCGCCACTAAATAAACACCGTGACCGGCCCCAAAGCCGGTCACATTCATACCGATTCCGTAATTTGCGTCTCAGAAGAAACCTATCTGCGCGCTGTCGCGCCTCCCGTCACCGTGCTCAACGCGCGGCTTTACGGGATATATCGCCTCCACGCCGGTAATGTCAGGATTTCCCAAGGGCTTTCCTCTCGACGTTCTTATCTCTATCGGAATGTCGTCCGTAGAAACCTCGACACACGTCCTATCCGTGTTAAAGACGGCGAGAGCGTACGGCATCGTGACATAATCGGCGAAAACAACCTTCCCCGTCGAGGTCTTGGTCCTAAGCTCCGCTATCATGACACCTTTTCTCGCGCGCGACATCTGGTCAAGCGTCGAGGATATGACTTTTTTGAAAAGCCCCAGGGAGGTATAGATTATTATCTCACCCTCGCCTATATGCTGGGTCGCCATGACCACCTCGTCGCCGACGCCTAAAAGGATGCCTCTCACACCCGTCGAAATTCTGCCCTGCTGGGGTACGTCGTCTTTGACGGCGTTCAGGGCCATGCCCTGTTTTGTGACGAACACCATCGTAGAGTAGTCGTCCTCGTCGAAAGTTTCGACGTTCAGAACTTCGTCACCCGGTTTGAGTTTTATGGCGGGATAATAGCTTTTTAAAACGCTGTACTCGCTCCACGAGCTCCTTTTGACCTGGCCGGACTTAGTGAAAAAGAGAATGTCGCCCTTCGGAAGTTCGCCGGAGTACGTGAAGACCTTGACGGGACGCTCCCCGTCGGCGGCCTCGGGACAGAGCTCGGAAAGTTTCCTTCCGAGATATTTGTAGTCCTGCGCCTCCTGCTGTTCGAGGAACACCTTGACGACGTTCCCGAGGTTGGTAAATAGGAGCGCAATTCCTTCGTTCGTCACGAAGCTTGACTCGACGATGACGCTTTCGGGCTTCGCGGACACGGGAAGAGTGCGCTTGACCTTCGTTTTGAACTCCGCCTTGTCTATGAACTTGACGGTGCCCGTCGCGGTGAGACAGACCGCCCAGTCGGTGGCCGCGCGGCGGACGTCCGAGCGCACGACATTTATGTCGCTGACATTTTTGACGATGACCGACCGTCTCTCGCTCTTGTACCTTCTTTTTATATCGCGAAGCTCCTGCTTCACTATCGAATACTGCATGGGCTTGGAGTCGATTATCTTTTTGAGTTCGGCTATCCGCTCTTTGAGCGCCGCAAGCTCCTCCTCGAGCTTTTTTATCTCCAGCTTCGCGAGCCTCGCGAGTCTTAGGTCGAGTATCGCCTGGGCCTGTTTTTCCGAGAGGGAGAACCTGTCCATGAGCTTCTTCCTCGCGTCGGTCGTATTGTCGGCGTTCTTTATTATCTTTATGACCTCGTCAATGTTGTGGACGCCTATAATGAGGCCTTCCAGGATGTGGCATCTCGCCTGGGCTTCTTTAAGCTCAAACCTGCATCGTCTCAAAACGACGTGCCGCTGATAGCTCGTGTAATATCTTATGACGTCAATGAGCCCGAGCTGCTGAGGCTTGCCGTCGGCTATCGCCACCATGTTTATGCCGAACGTGCACTCGAGGTCGGTGTATTTGAAAAGATACGCGAGTATTCCGTCGACGTTGGCGTCCTTCCTGCAGTACACAACCGCCCTCATGCCCTGCCTGTCACTTTCGTCGACGACGTCATATATGCCGGAGAGCGCGTCCTTTTTCTCCTCCCTCAAAAGCATTATTTTTCTTAGAAGGTCGGCTTTGTTGGTCTGGTAGGGAAGCTCGGTTATGACTATGAGCTTCATGCCCCTGTCGCCGTTTTCGACGGAGTATTTCGCGCGCAAAGTGATTCTCCCCTTACCCGTCTCATAGGCCTGTTTAAGCTCACCTTCGACGATGTATCCGCCGGTCGGAAAATCCGGGCCGGGAATGACCTTCATCATGTCGGCAAGCGAGATTTTGGGGTTGTCTATGTACGCGCAGCAGCCGTCTATGACCTCGCCCAAATTGTGCGTGGGAATGTTGGTCGCGAGTCCCACCGCGATGCCGTTCGCGCCGTTCACCAGAAGATTTGGAAATCTCCCCGGAAGAATGTCAGGCTCTATGTCGGAATCGTCGTAGTTCAATGAAAACGGCACGGTCTCTTTTTCTATGTCGCGAAGAAGCTCCATCGCGAGGGGCTGTAATCTAGCCTCCGTGTAACGCATCGCCGCGGGGGGATCGCCGTCTACCGAGCCGAAGTTGCCGTGCCCGTCGACGAGCGTCATCCGCATGTTGAAGTCCTGCGCCATGCGCACCATCGCGTCGTACACGGAGGAGTCACCGTGGGGATGGTATTTGCCCATGCAGTCGCCGACTATCCTCGCGGACTTTCTGTGCGGCTTGTCAGGCGTGAGGCCCATCTCGTACATCGTGTACAGAATTCTTCTCTGCACGGGTTTGAGGCCGTCCTCGACTCTCGGAAGCGCCCTGTCAAGTATTACGAACTCCGCGTAAGGAAGCATGGAGTTCGGAAGGACGTTTTCCACAGTGTCCTGGATGACGTTGCCCGCCGCGAACCCTTCCTGGAAGCCGTTGTCGTCTTTTTTGGCCATGCGTCACACCTCCCCGGAGGGTTTTTCTTTTTTGAAGTTGCTCTTTTCGATGAACCCGTCCACCTTGTTGAAATTTGCGTTTTTGCTGAGGAAATCCTTTCTTCCCTCAACCTTGTCGCCCATGAGCATCTCTATGACGGAAGCAGCCTCCGTGGCGTCGTCTATGGTAACCTGGATTAAGTTCCTCTTCGCGGGGTCCATCGTAGTCTCCCAGAGCTGGTCGGCGCTCATCTCGCCAAGGCCTTTGTAGCGCTGTATCTTGTAGCCCTTGCCCACCTTCTGTATTTTCTCGTCGAGCTCCTCGTCATTGTAGGCGTACTCAACCGTGTCGCCTTTGTAGACCTTGTAAAGGGGCGGCATGCCTATGTATACGTAGCCGTTGTTTATGAGCTCCCTCATGTATTTGAAAAAGAACGTCAGAAGAATGCAGCGTATGTGCATGCCGTCCTGGTCGGCGTCGGAAAGGATTATGACCTTCTTGTAGCGTGTCTTCTCAACGTCGAAGTTTCTGTTGAAACCCGCGCCTATCGCCGATATCAAAGTTTTTAGCTCCTCGTTTTGGAGTGCCTGCAAGGCGGTCTTTTTCTGAACGTTAAGAGGTTTTCCGCGAAGCGGGAGGATGCTCTGGTACTGTCTCACCCGTGCCTGTTTGGCCGTGCCGCCCGCGCTGTCGCCCTCGACGATGAAAAGCTCGTTCTGGTCGGGATTCTTTCCAGAGCACTGCGCGAGTTTACCTATGAGAGTCAGCCCGTCGCTTTCGCTCGCGGCTTTCGCGACGTCCCTTTCCGCCCTATGTTTTATCCTGTCGTCAGCGGCGAACTTCGCTTTTTTCGCTATTTCGTCAAAGACAGCCTTCGCGCCTTTCTGGTTCATGAGAAAAGTGAGTCCCTCGACCACAGCCTGTTCGACTATGGGCCTCACTTCGGGGTTGCCTAGCTTTGTCTTCGTCTGGCCCTCAAATTCGACGTTGCTCATTTTAACGGTCAAAACGGCGGTGATTCCCTCCCTTATGTCGTCGAGGATGAAAGGCGCATCTTTCGCCTTCAGAAAGCCGTTGTTTTTGGCGTAATCGTTTATGACCTTCAGAAGGCCGTTCCTGAACCCCGTCTCGTGGTATCCCCCCTCTATCGTCGAAATGTTGTTGACAAACGAGAACATGTCCTCGGAATCGTCTTTCGTGTGCGACAGAGCGTACTCTATCTTTATCTTTCCGGGCTCATGGCCTTTGAGCTGAATGTCCTTCACCACGCTGTAATAGAGGGGATCGGGATAGAGTGCGGTCTTGTCGACGTTGAGGTATTTTATGAAATCGACGAGCCCCCCGTCGTATTTGAACGTGACGTCCTCCCTCGGCGGAAGCTCCTCTTTCCGGTAGACGATGTTCTCGTCGTCGTCAGTTTCCTCCCTTATGGCATACATTTTCCTCTCGTCGAAGAAATTTATTTTGAGTCCTTTGTTAAGGAAAGCGAGCTCCTTTAGACGCTTAAATATGGTGTCATAATTCCATTCCACCGACTCAAAGACGTCCCCATCCGGCATGAAGTGGACGTACGAGCCGTGTTTGTCTGTCTTCACCCCGGTGTCCTCGAGCGGCGCCGTGGGGATTCCGCAGAGCCATTTCTTTTTCTTTTTGTCATACGAAGAGGTGAAACTCATTTTGAAGATGTTTCCTCTGTAAACCTCGACGTCCAGCCATTTGGAAAGCGCGTTCGTGACGGACGCGCCGACACCGTGCAGGCCTCCCGAATACGCGTAGTTGCCCTGATCGAACTTGCCGCCCGCGTGAAGTTTCGTGAATATGAGCTCCACGCCACTCATCTTGGCTGTCTTGTTGATGTCCGTGGGCATGCCTCTCCCATTGTCCTCGACGGACGCCGAGCCGTCGGCGTGAAGTTTTACCGTTATCTCGTCGGCGTATCCGTTCGCCGCTTCATCGATGCCGTTGTCGACTATCTCCCAGAGAATGTGATGAAGTCCCCGAACTCCCGTGGAGCCTATGTACATCCCCGGTCTCACTCTCACGGCTTCAAGCCCTTCCAAAACTTTGAGGTCATCCGCGTTGTATGTGTTTTCCGCCATTCTGTCTTCTGCCTGCCAAAATGAATTTTATGTGGCATAGCGCCACCACCGAGAAAAATTATACAATATTTTGTGTGTAAATGCAAGAGAAGGACACTATTTTCAGCAAAAATCTTAGGGACCCCGCATGTCCCCGCGATTAAGAGAAGGAGGCCTTTCGGCCTCCCGGTTTTTTATTTTTTAGCTTTTCTCTTCTCGGCTTTCGCCTTTTCTTTTTCCGTCTTTTTTGTGAGCTGTTCGTCTATATCACCGCCGTCCTTGGGTCTTATGCAGAAGACCACTATTATCCCTATGAGCGCGGCGCCCGCGACGCAGAAGAGGACGATGGACACAATGTTGTTTCTCGCCCAGTCGGTCTCGCCCCTGAACTCTGAAGCTTCCGCCGAAACATGGATGGCAAGGTAGCTTGTCGCCTTTCCGCCGAGATTTTCACGCGTGTCGGTTACGACAAGGCGCACAAGATAAAACGCGTCGGGGTTTTGCGGAATGAACGAAAGCGCTTCCGAATCCCACTCATACTCGCTCATCTCGTCATATTTCTCGTCGTTCTCATTGAGGTCGGCGTAGTCGAGAATTTGCGTGAAATAGATGCGCGTGTCCGCGTTCTCAAAAAGCTCGGCCGAGTTCTCCGCGAAATCGTCGTACGAGAAATAAGTAAGCCCCGTCTCCTCCATGTATTTTTTTGTGTCAAACTCGTAGAGTCTGTATTCCGTCTCATAATAGCTCGATATGCCGTTTATCGTGAACGATATGTCTGTGTACGTAGTCCCGACAAACCCCGTCGAAGGGGTGTCGGGGTCGTCTATCGTCGCGCCGGAGTACACGACCTCAAAGGTGAACCAGGGGAGCATGTCGTGAAGCTCGTCGTCCTCGTACATCTTGTCGAAAATGTCGCTCCCTTCAAATTCGACAAGTTCATATCCGCTCTCGTTATCCTCATTTTCAAGAAGATAATACATCTTGTTAGATGACGAATCGGTGGCGTAAACAGTGAACGTATAAACGCCCTCGGAGCCTAGCGATATCGTCAGCGCGTTATAGTCGAGCCCGGTGTTTGACCCGTTTTCTCCGTCAACCTCATAATAGATGGAAAAAGACAGATTCTCGTAGGCGTCTATGTTGTCGGTCAAAAACCCGTTGTACGCTGGAAGATAGAAATACGACGACGAACCGGCATTCAGAAGGTACTGGTCCTCTTTCATCCAAAGCTCGTCAACCTCCTCCTGATACTTCTCGGCAAGCTCCTTGTCGTAATAGTAATAGTAATATGTATAGGAACCATCGTCTTTCCCGTCTGTTATGACGTCGTTGTAACTATATTTCTTGACGGTGCCGTCATCGCTGTCCTCTCCATCTTTCGTGAAGTACCCGTACGTGAGACCTTTGGTGTCTTTTACCACCTTTATGAAATTCGCCTCCCTTGACTCTTCGGTGCCTTCGAACGTCTCACCATCATGGATCTTAACCGTGTCCTCAATGTACCAGTCAAGCATGATGGTCGTGGTCTTGTTGCTCCCCGAGCTCGAAGTTATATCGGTAAGCTCCACGGCGACCTTCGCGAGGCATTCGACGGTGTACCCCGTGCCGCCCTCTTTGCTCGCCTCCTTGTTCGCCGCGGCTATGTCATCGGGAAGATACGGGATATCTGTTTCTATAAGATATCGGTTATCGTCCGTTGTCAAGGTGAAGGGGCTCTTTTTGAGATCGTCCTCCGTCCTCTCGTCATCGTCGTCCTCTATCTCCTCGTCTTTGACCCTGTTGTACTCCAGATTTTCATCGGCGTACTGTTCAGCTGTGAGAACGTAATACTTTATCTCCGACTTCGGCGAAGACGCCAGAACATCTACCACTGTGTAATCAAATGAAATGGCTTCGCCGTAGTTTAAGTAACTAAGCTCAGACCCTAAGCAGAGAACCGGGGGAGCGTTGTCGTTGACGGTCGTGCCGGAAGATATTGTGCTGCCGTTTTTATAGAAGCTTTCAGAAAGCTCCTCCGCGTCAACGTACTGGAAGGTCTGCCCGTTGAGAGCGAAAAGTATCATCCCGCACTCGTCGGGAAGATTGACATCCTCCGCCTCGCTTTCCTCCTCGTTATCCTCGCCGTCACCCCCATCTGATGACGAGCTTTCTTTTGTGTGTGAAGGGAATGTCGCGGAGAAAGTGAGGGGCATGACACCCGCAGTCGTTGAGTTCACCCTTTTGGAAAACGTACCGCCGACATTTTTGAAAACGCCTTCGACAACTTCCGAATTTACGGATTCGTCGCCGCTGACATCTACGTCCTCGCTCTCATCGTCGGTGCCGGTTTCGTCCCCAGGAAGGTCATAGTTCTCGTCATAATCGGAGCTTACCTTGACGGAGTATTCACCTTCATTGTAACCCGTGAACTCTATGGTTATTCTCGCGGCCTTCATGTGGTTTTGATTTACGCCGGTTTTTTGAGAGCCGTTCACTGTGTGCAAAAGGGTGTACCCTTCAAGGGTCTCGCCTTCCTCATCTTCAAAGTCTTCCGCACTCTTGTGCGTCTCCTCTTCGTCATCGGTTATGATGACATAGACGCCGTTATCAAAGCCTGATTTGCCGTTGTTGACAAAAGTTATGTAGTTAGTCGTGACGGAATCCTCCGTCTTAGTGTACTGCTGGGACTGGAACGCTATCGTGAATGTTTCAAAGTTGTCGCACACAAACTCATCGGCATCGGAGCCTTCTTCATATTCGGGGTTTTGGGTGAAGGACGGGTTGAAACCTATCACCATGCTGAACCACCCCTCGACTCCCTCGGAGTAATCTCCTAAGTCACTGCAGCTTTCTGAGGATTTCTCTTCATCTTCCTCGGCCGCGAACCAGTGGTATGCGAGATTGTAACGGTATGTCACGTTGTCATCGCTGTCGGTCATGTAGAACATCGTGAAGTCCTGAGCGACATCCTGGTAGTCATATTCTCCGGTGCCCTTGCCGTCCGAATCCTTTTTTTCAATACTCTCAGTGCTGACGATGTCCCTGTATGAATATATTTTGGCGCCGTCGTTCGCGTAAAAGAAGTTCGAGCCGGTCATGGTGACCGTTCTCGAAGCGGCGAAAGCCGTCCCGATTGATGCGAACGTGAGACAAAGGGCCATCACCGCGGCCAGAAGCGTCATCAGTAAAATTTTCTTGGTTTTACTAAGTTTCATATATGTTTTCAACCCATCACGATAACATGTTGTTGTCAAATTGAATCAAAGGAGAGGGAAAGCGCTTTTCAGTCGTCGGAATCCTCTTTTTTGTCAGCGCTCGCGAGCTTGTCCATGAGCCCGCTCATCTTTTTCCCGATGCTCTTGAAACCTTTCTTCACGCCGGAGAAAAATTCGTCCATGTCCTCTTCATATGTGTCGTCTTCGTCGAGGGCGTCCGTAGCCTCGTCAATTTTATGCTCTATGTCGGAGCTTTTTTGAGATTCATCGTTCTTTTTTCCGAACAGCGCCATGCGTCATTCCTCCAAAATCAAATGCCGTTTCACGAAGAAAAAATCTTTGCTCGAAAAGACGGCAACACGGCTTATTCTAATATAAATAAACGAGAAGTGTCAATTCTTTTCGTCGGCATACTCATTTTCTGAGTATTTCATCTATTTCACTGGCGAATAAATTCCAGGGTTTTAAGTCCGTCGGAGGTTCGATGAGAAATTTCATCGCCTCATGCGTCACCGGGTGTTCAAAACCTAAACGATACGCCCAGAGCGCGAACGCGCCTTTTTCCGCCTTCGGCCCGCCGTACCTCATGTCGCCGAAGATTGGACAGTTTATGGACGCCATCTGAACACGTATTTGGTGCGTCCTCCCCGTATGAAGGCTGACCTCGCAAAGAGCGAGCCCCGCATCCGCACCCACCACGGAATAATCAAGCGAGGCAAACTTCGCCCCCTCATCAGTTTTTGTGCAAACGTACACCATGTTGTTCAGGGGATTCTTCTTTATGTAGTTTTCCAGTGTGGCCTGTTTTCTTGTGGGAACGGATGACAAAACCGCGAGATACCTTTTGGAAAATCCGCCGCTTTTCATGCTCTCGGAAAGCCGTGCCGCCGCCTTGTCGGTCTTTGCGAAGACCATGACCCCGCCCGTGGGTCTGTCCAGCCTGTGCACCAGTCCCAGATAGACGTTTCCCGGCTTGTTGTATGTCATCTTTATATAGCGCTTCACGGCATCGAAAAGAGAGTCATCCCCGCTCTCATCCGGACAGCACGGAACATTCTGGGGTTTTAGAACGACGATTATGTGGTTGTCCTCGTGTAAAATTATCAGATCGTCCGCTTCCATGTGCCACCCCTGAATAGTCCGCTCGCGCCGCAGGGAAGAACCATGCCCTCCCTTGTGGGAAGGCCCACCTCATACGAGTCGAAACTTCCGTTAAAATCCTTCATTGTGAGTCTCAGAATATTTTCCATCACCGCGGGGGAAAGTCCCGTAGTGTAGCTGTTGATGAGAACGAAAAGCGGGTCGTCCTTTAAAACGCGAGCGCAGAGAGCGACGAAGTCATAGAGGCTGTCTTCCAGTTTCCATGTTTCTCCGGAAGGACCTCTTCCGTAGCTCGGAGGGTCCATTATCACGGCGTCATACCTGTGTCCTCGTCTTATCTCGCGCTGCACGAACTTTTCGCAGTCATCGACAATGTACCTTATGCCCTCGTCGACGCCGGAAAGTCTGGCGTTTTTCCCCGCCCTGTCAACCATGCCTTTCGCAGCGTCCACGTGCGTGACCTTCGCCCCCGCCTTCGCGCACGCCACGCTCGCACCGCCCGTATAGGCGAAAAGATTCAGAACGCTCACGTCCTCCCTTCCCGAGCTTTTAATGAGCGAACCCATCTCGTCCCAGTTCACGGCCTGTTCGGGGAAGATGCCGGTGTGTTTGAAACCCATAAGTTTCAGCGAAAAAGTCATGCCTCCATAGGATATGTTCCAGTCCGCGGGAACCTCCTTTCTGTACACCCATCGGCCCCCACCGCTTACGCTTCTTTCATAGACCGCGTCGGCGTCCATGGAATAAAGGTCCCTTTGTGGGTGCCATATTATCTGCGGGTCGGGGCGAAGAAGCGTGACAAGACCCCAGCGCTCGAGCTTCATCCCGTCGCCGGTCGCAAGTATCTCATAATCCGTCCATTTGTCCGCGATTTCCATGCGCCCATTATACAGCACGCGCGGAGTGATTTCCAAACCATTTTTTCCGCCTTATAAAAAGCACGTCCCGTTTGGAACGCGCCGGATACCATTTTCTGTATTTTTATGCAAGCATACCAACCATGCCGATGACCTCTTCTATCATACCTTCGGTCTCTTCTCCGCCTCCTGAACCTTTTATAAAGGTCGTCAGAGGGTTATGCTCGTACAGCCAATCAAGCTTCAAAAAGCTTCCGTCAAGGAACCCTATCGACTCGGCACCCGAAATCCAGTAGTATATCTGCATCACCAGAAGGATGAGCACAAAGAGCACGGCGACCCAGAATATCATCCCGAAGATTTTGTTTATCACTTTGCAGACAACGTTGGGAGCTTCTAAAATCATGGAGAAAATCTTTACGAGAGCCCATCGCAGGAGCATCATTATGATGAATAGTCCGACAGCGAGGACGACGTATGTCCACCATTTCCCGAGCCAGTCGTCGACAAATCCGATGCTCGCCACAAGTCCGAACACGAAATACGTGGCGATGACACATATGATTATACCGAAAATTCCCCTCGTAAAAAATCTTATGCCGCCGGAAAATCCCACGCAAAGTCCTATTATCGCAAACGCCACCAAAAGGATGAGCGCAATTATGTCAGCCAAATAATCCATAAGTTGAACCCCCGCTAAGGTCTTTTATTCTTCTACTCGTCATTATATTACACGGAAACGGAAAATGTGTCAATCGAGAGTTGACAAATGAATTTATTTTACGTTTAAGGTCAAATGTTCACTGTCCGTCGTCATCTTCCGACGCAAAAAAACTACCATAGTCAAGGCGAAATTCGTGTGCAATTTATTGATAACGTGCCCACATCCTGATTACTTACACAACCTTCTCATCATCAAATACTTTGTAAACCAACCTATGCACCCTATTTATCCTACGAGAATAAGCGCCTTCCATGTCCCCTTTTTTAAGTTTCTCAAAAGTTTGTAAATTCAACGTAAACATTATTTCAGAACATTACGCCAATCTATTTCCTTAAAGTGCCACCTAAGTGGAGTAGTCAATCCTCTGACAATATTTCCCGTATACCCGGAATACTTTGTAAATATGGCGTTCACATCATATCGTTGTACTTGCCTGCACTTAACATGACAACATCGCCATTTTTTGTGTTGATTTTCACAACATCGTTTGAGTCAAGGATCTCCTTACAAGATTGTATAAACCACCGCGCGCCTTCGTTACATCCCCAGTGGTCATAATCCGCCTTCACTCATTACGCACATCACAGCGCACACAACGTAGTCAAGTCGAACTAAAGTTCGTAAGTTATGAGAAACTTCCCGGACCTTGAAAAAAGATTGAAAAAGCGCGGACGTGCATCACGACGATCGACCACCAGAATCGCTCCCGATTTCAACTTCCCCCTCCGATGAATTGTCTTCTCCCGTCGACTCCGCGCTACGTCTCCGCCTCAGTAAAACAAAAGCCATGACGACGACTGCTGCGACAACAACCACGGCGGCGACGATTATAACGGCGATCTCCCATCCGGGCATGCCGGAGGATTCTTCCGCAATATCTTCGTCATCCAAAACGACCACGGAATGGTAGCCGTTTTGAAGTTCCCCCTCCACCACGGACTTTGCGGCGTAGGATATCTCAATGTAGTTTCCAGCGCTTAAAAGATTGTCATATGAAATTTCGATTTCTATTTCGGTTTCAAAATCGGTGCCATAAACCTCGCCGTTTATTATGACGCTGTCTATGACGTAGCCATCTTTCGCAGTAATTTTCAAAATTGCGCTCTCGCCGTCTTTTAGTTTTATGATGTCGGAGTCCGAATCATTGCCCCCATATGTGACCGCGGGAGCTTCCCCGCCCGCATAAGATATCACGGCGGCCTTTCTCTCCGCAGGCGCGTCGTAAGACACGACTATCGCGAACGGACTGAACGAATCACAGTATATTATGAGCCCCGACTCCGTAACGACACAGTCAATCTCCTCCACTCCGTCGTCACCAAAATGATACGCTTTGAAGGTCACGCCTTCCATAGCGCTGTCATATGAATACCCTTCCGGGAAGGGAATGAGAACTTTCACCCGTTCCCCCTCAATCCACGCGACCTGTTTGTCGCAAAGCCCGAGCGAGATGTTGTATGTCGCCGCTATCTCCCCCGTCTCTCCGTAATTTTCGAGACTTTCGGCCATATCCCCTTCCTCTTCAGAGGTAGGGTAGCTTACGACAAGTGTGAATTTGTTGGTCACGGAGTTTTCTATCGGGTTTCCCTCTTCATCGAGCCACTCGGTTTCGGAAAGGTCGGAGTTCGATATGAGCGTGGGGGTCGTCGCGTAAACCGTGTTGAAGCTCCCCTCCACATACGGACAGGAAAACACCGGGTTGTTGGCGACGGTGAACGACGCGGGATTGGGAGCGAGTTTGCTCTCCTGACCTATGAGTCCGCCAATCTCAAAATAATATGTGTACGACGAATGGTAGGTATCCTTGGTTGTGAATGTGAAGGTAAGTTCGGCGCCACTTAAAGATATGCCGTGCACGTTGACGTCCGTATCGGAAACATAAGAATTTTCCATTATCTTCACGGTCATCTCATCATCGCTCTCAATATTGTAAAGTGTAAGTGTCTCAGAATACTTCACCGTGACGGTGTACGTGTTTCCGGGGGAAAGTCTTGAAGAGACCGTCTCGCCATCGCACACGACGGAGGTGGATACAACATACGGATAGGTCCTCGATCTTGTCTGTTCGCCGAAGGATGAGCTTATGTCATACATGTCTTCCCCGGTATACATGCCGAAATCCTCGTAAGGGTTTCCGGTGTAGGGTGTGTCGGTCACGGCGAACGTGCACTCGGCGCCGTTGTTCATGTACCTGAAATATGTCCCAAAATCAGCCTCTTCAGCGGACACCCCGGACGCCGTGAACATGGGGGAAACATAGTACCAGTATGAACCCGACATGAGGCCCAGAAGAATGTATTTGCCTTCCTTTTCCGCCTCAACGTATCCCATCCCGTTGTAGCTCACGTCGACGTAGCCGCCGTCCTCCTCAATATCGAACGGGTTCACAGCGTTCTTTGGATCATACTCGACCGCGGAAAGATACGGATAATAGAACTCATACGCCGTGGAAGTTAAGGATATCACCCCGTCCTCCTGGTAAAGGCCCATCATGTCAGCTCTTCCGCTGAGAAGAAAATACTCCTTTCCTTCCCCAGTGGTTGACTCGCTTTGCATCGTGGGGTCGCACATATACCAGCGGTTGTCGTCCATTCTGACATACGTCCACATGTGGGACTTGTATGAACCGTCATCGGCCACGAACATGCCCTGGACGAGCACACAGGGAATCCCCATCTCGTCGAGTATCGCTTTAAACGCCCTCGCGTAGCCTTCACAGCACGCCTCTTTTTTGATGAGCGCGCCGTACGCGTTCCTCACATACGCGGCGTTGCCGGCCGTGGCGGAATCTTCGAGAGCATATTTGACGTTTTGCGCCACACACGAGAACGCACAATAAACTTTATCTTCATATGTGTCTTCCGCAGAGGCCTCGGCAGCTATTTCTTCCACCTTGTTCCAGTAATCTTCTTCTGCTTTCGCGGCGTCATCTTCTTTTGAAAACCCGTCGCTGAAATACGTCTCCTCACGGCCCACTCCCATGGTTATGCTGTAACCTTCCGAGCCGGAAAGTTCGCGGATTGTCAGAAGGTCGCCGTCCACATAGAAGACGGAGGAATAATCCAAAAAGAACGCGTCCCTTCCGGCGGAAAACTGGGATGAGAGCACTGACTGGGAATATGACCTGTTTTCCAGAACGCCCTCGGCCACGAGGTCAACGGTCTTGGTTCCGGTTAAAAGTTCGCCGGAAAGGTACATCTTCTCCAGAGTGTCATATATTCCCACCGCCTCGGAGCCCGGGACGAGCTGGTCATAAAAAAATTTTGTATCAGCTTTCTTTTCGGCCGTGTCGGCCAAAGCTTTGGACGATGAAAGCGCGGGCACAAAGGCGAAAGCCAGCACCGCTGCCAAAGACAATGAAATCAGTGATTTTTTTACCCTGTTTGCTTTTGACATAACCATTCCCCCGAAAATTATCAGTGAAATCTGCGGTCATCCTGAAATTTGTTGTTGGTTAATTTTAACCCGTGGTTAAAATTAACCACGAGTGAGAACGTGTTTCTATATTTTTTCTTTCAGAGAGGCACACATGCCCGCGACGCAGCCGAGGAAGCATCCGAAAAAGAGAAGTTTGGCCCCGGTGCCCGAATCGAGGAAGTTTATGTGCTCACCCTCAAAAATATTGTTAGAGAAAATGAGCATTATTATCGCAGTCGCCATGACCACCATGGAAAGTATTAAAAGGGTGTACCTTATCCACTTCCTGTCCACGTTGTATCGCTTTCCCAAAATTATGAAAGCGGCATACCCGACGGCGAGAAGAAGTGCCAGGGCCATGGCGGCCATCCCCAGCGCGTAAGCCGCGGTCGAGTTTGAAAGGCCTGAGTTCAGAAGATACGAATCGAGTTTATACGAGCCGTACCTGTTTGAGGCGAACGTCGTGAAAATCCCGACTATGACAAATATTATTGCCGCTATCATGACTCCAACGCACGCCCAGGTGCCACCGGAAAGATACTGCTTTTTCTCTTCTTTGACGGCCACGTTCACATCCGTCGCACCGCCTTGAGATGACGCACCGCTTGCAGCGGGCGCTTTTTTTGCTGTGGCCGCCTCATCCCTCATGCGTTCTTCGGCCTCGCGTATTTCTTTTTGTGAAGGTCCTCTTTCAGGATGCATCATGAACTTGTTAAGGAAATACTTCGCGAAGAAGAAATAGGCTATTCCCAAAACCACCATGACGATGGCCCAGAACTGTGATGGTGTGGCGAAGCCCGGTATGAACGTTCCTCTGTCATCGCCGCGGACATAGTCAATGAGGAAACGGAACACACCGTATGCTATGCAGTACACGGTCATGTTGTATTTGAAGTGCAGCCTGAAATAGAGGATGAGCATGACAATGGTGAGAATGACGAGAAAAAGACCCTCTATCGTAGCCGTGGGAACGACAGACTCACCTATGTCCCGTATGTATATTCCATACCACGCATCCGTCGTGACACCATAGCAGCATCCCGCGAATGTGCACCCAAGTCTTCCGAAGGCGTGCGCGATTCCAATCCCTATGGGCACGAAGGGAAGACCGTCGGTAAGGCCCATGTTCATGTGGTTTTGAAGACTTCTTCTTTTGGCCCTGGGTGCCACGACGTATATATATATAAGGTATATGATCAAAAATCCCGAAACGCCGCCTATGAGCCCGCCATAGAACGTAAGACCCTTGAGGGAAAAGCCCTTCCCCGCGATGGCGTCATAGATGCCCTGGAACACAGCTGACATGAAAACACCGAAGCCGGTCGCCACAATGCCGAAAAACAGCATCTTGGTTATAGCCTCATCATTGGCGTTTATCTTCACGAGGGCGTAATAGAGGAATATGAAGCAGCATATGATGCCTACCGCCATGCATATTCCGTAGAGATACACGCCCTGTCCGAACAGTGTTATGAAGGGTTCGCTGAACATCGCTTTTGTCTCCGCATTCTCCCAAGATATGTGCCAAAAAGCATTTGAATTATACATTATGTGGCACGCATCGTCAACTTTTTGTTTGAAATAAGTTCATAAATGAAGGGCGGCAAAGACGGCCCGCGATTTTTGGGATTGCCGGAGCAAATTCCGCTTAACACGTCAGCCCCGAACCATAAGTTGACCTTGATATCAACAAACCCGGTTTGTCACCGGGTCTATGTGAAATTTCGTTTTCATGTGCGAGGCGGCCTTTTCTTCCGCGAGCGGTTTCCCCGTTTCGCGTGAAGGGAACCTCCCGCTGGCTTCTTACAGTATTCC